>JBIKRC010000155.1:0-5381 GCA_044349375.1 Limnohabitans sp. | reverse complement strand
ACCACTTCAAGATCAAGATCGACCCTGCATTTGCCTGGGGTGTGCCCGAGTTGATCCGCGAGATCAAGCCCGAAGAAATGAACGTGCCGATTCGCAACAAACGCTGATGCTGGAGACCCAAAACCTGACCGTGCGGTTTGGCGGTCATGTGGCTGTGAACGCGGTTTCGTGCCGCTTTGAACCCGGCACGCTCACCGCCATCGTCGGTCCCAACGGGGCAGGCAAGACCACCTACTTCAACCTGATCTCGGGTCAGTTGCCTGCCACCGCGGGCTCGGTGCACCTGAATGGGCGTGAATTGACCGGCTTGCCTGCATCGGCGCGCACCCGCGCTGGTTTGGGCAGGGCGTTTCAGCTCACCAATCTGTTCCCAAACCTGTCGGTGCTGGAGAACGTGCGCCTGGCCGTGCAGGCCACGAAAGAGGGCGCACACCGCCGGGGCTTGAACCTGTGGAGCATTTGGAGCGACCATGCGCAGCTCACAAACCGGGCGCTGGAAATTTTGCAATCCGTGTCGATGAGCGCACAGCAGGACGCCCCGGTGGCCAGCCTGCCGCACGGCGACCAGCGCAAGCTCGAGGTGGCGCTGCTCATGGCGCTTCAACCGGCGGTCTACATGTTCGACGAGCCCACAGCCGGCATGAGCCACGACGAAGCGCCCGTGATTCTCGATTTGATTCGCCAGCTGAAAAAAGACAAAACCAAAACCATCTTGCTGGTGGAGCACAAGATGGACGTGGTGCGCGAGTTGGCCGACCGCATTATCGTGCTGCACAACGGCACGCTTGTGGCCGATGGCGAGCCGGGTGAGGTGATTGCATCGCCCATCGTGCAAGAGGTTTACCTGGGCAAAGCGAAGGTGGGTGCATGAGCGATACGTTGTTGACCCTCGAAGGCGTGCACACGCACATCGGGGCTTACCACATCCTGCATGGGGTGGACTTGGTCGTGCCCCGTGGCGAGCTGACCTTGCTGCTGGGCCGCAACGGCGCTGGCAAAACCACCACGCTGCGCACCATCATGGGCTTGTGGCAAGCCTCCCAAGGGCGCATTACTTTTGGCGGCGAAGACATCACGCTGCTCAATACCCCCGCCATTGCGCAAAAGAACATTGCTTATGTGCCCGAAAACATGGGCATCTTCTCGGACCTGACCGTGAAGGAAAACATGCTTTTGGCCGCCCGCAGTGCCCAGCATGCGGCGCAGATGGACGAAGCGCGGCTTCAATGGATCTTCAAACTTTTTCCACCCGTGGAGAAGTTCTGGAAGCACCCGGCGGGCAAGCTCTCTGGCGGACAAAAACAGATGTTGGCCGTGGCGCGGGCGATTGTGGAGCCGCGTGATTTGCTGATCATTGACGAGCCGAGCAAAGGCCTGGCTCCGGCCATCATTCAGAACATGATCGAGGCGTTTCAGCAACTTAAGGCCAGTGGCGTGACGATTTTGCTGGTCGAGCAAAACATCCACTTTGCCCAGCAATTGGGCGATACGGTGGCGGTGATGGACAACGGCCGGGTGGTGCATGCGGGTCGCATGCAGGCGCTGGTCGAGGACTCGGCCTTGCAGCAATCCTTGTTGGGGCTGGCTTTATGAAATTATTTCAAGACGTGGACATCCGTCCTTTGCTGCTGGTGCCGGTGCTGGCCTTGCTGGCGTTTCCCTTGATTGGCTCGGGTTCGACCTGGCTCACGCTCACGGTCGCGGGTCTGGCCATGGGCATGATCATTTTCATCATGGCTTCGGGCCTGACGCTGGTGTTTGGCCTGATGGATGTGCTGAACTTTGGCCATGGTCTGTTCATTGCCCTGGGCGCTTTTGTGGCCACCAGCGTGCTGGGGGTCATGGGCGACTGGACGGGCTCGGGCGAGTGGTGGCGCAACATGGTGGCGGTGCTGCCCGCGATGCTGATCGCCATGGCCGTTGCTGCGGCCGTGGGCCTGGCATTTGAACGCTTCATCGTGCGGCCCGTTTATGGCCAGCACCTCAAGCAAATCCTCATCACAATGGGCGGCATGATCATTGGCGAGGAACTCATCAAGGTCATCTGGGGGCCGCTGCAGATTGCTTTGCCTTTGCCCGAGGCCATGCGTGGCTCGGTGCTGTGGGGCGACGCCGCGATTGAAAAATACCGATTGCTGGCGGTGGTGGTGGGTTTGGCGGTGTTGGCCCTGCAGATGTGGGTGCTCGGCCGCACCAAGATCGGTCTGTTGATCCGTGCAGGCGTTCAGGACCGCGAGATGGTCGAGTCGCTGGGCTACCGCATTCAACGCCTGTTTGTGGGCGTGTTTGTGGTGGGCAGTGCGCTGGCCGGCCTGGGCGGCGTGATGTGGGGTCTGTACCAGCAAAACGTGGTGCCGCAAATGGGCGCGCAGGTCAACGTGCTGATCTTCATCGTCATCATCATTGGCGGGTTGGGCTCCACGGGCGGTGCCTTGATCGGCGCTTTGCTGGTGGGACTGATGGCCAACTACACCGGCTTTTTGGCCCCCAAGGTCGCGCTGTTTTCCAACATCGCGCTGATGGCGGCGATATTGCTGTGGCGGCCGCAGGGGGTCTACCCCGTGGCCAACCGTTGAAGGGCAGGGCATGTTGAACCGTTTGATTTCCAACGACCAGCCGCGCAGCCGTTTGCTCTCAGCTGTGCTGATTCTGATTTTGTTGGGCTTGGCCTTCGCGCCGTTTTTGTTTCCGGGGGTCAAGGCCTTGTCGGTGGCGGCCAAGGTGTTGATTTTTGTGGTGCTCGTGGTGGGCTTCGATTTGCTGTTGGGTTACACCGGCATCGTGAGTTTTGCCCACACCATGTTCTTCGGCATTGGGGCCTATGGCATCGCGATCTCGTCGAACACCTGGGGGCCAACTTGGGGCGCCATTGGCTTGGGTTTTGCACTGTCCTTGGGGATCACGCTGGTTTTTTCTTTGGCCATTGGCCTGTTTTCGCTGCGGGTGCGGGCGATCTTTTTCGCCATGATCACGCTGGCCGTGGCCGCTGCTTTCCAGACGCTGGCCTCGCAGTTGTCGGACTTCACGGGGGGCGAAGATGGCTTGAGTTTCAAGGTGCCAGAACTCTTGTCGCCGGGCACCGAGTTCAGCGACGAGCCTTTTTGGGGGGTGTCCCTTGACGGCCGCTTGCTGTCGTATTACCTGTTGTTTGTGCTGGCTTTGGGCATGCTGCTGGCCATGCTGCGCATCGTCAACTCGCCTTTTGGCCGAGTGCTGCAAGCGATTCGCGAAAACGAGTTCCGTGCAGAGGCGATTGGTTACCGGGTGGTGGTGTACCGCACGCTGTCGAGCGTGCTGTCGGCCTTGTTTGCCTGTGTGGCCGGGGCCATGCTGGCGCTTTGGCTGCGCTACAACGGGCCTGACACGTCGCTGAGTTTTGAAATCATGATGGACGTGCTCTTGATCGTGGTGATCGGCGGCATGGGCACTGTTTATGGCGCGGCGATTGGTTCGGTCTTGTTTTTGTTGGCGCAAAGCTATTTGCAAGACCTGTTGCGCCTGGCCAGTGAGGCGGCTGCGGCCTGGCCTTTGCTGTCGGCCTTGTTGTCGCCTGACCGCTGGTTGCTGTGGCTGGGCTTGTTGTTTGTGCTGTCGGTGTACTACTTTCCCACGGGGGTGGTGGGGCGCTTGCGCACCCGCGCTGCCTTGAAGCTGTCGTCCAAAAAGCCAGGCCTTGAGGAGGCGCCATGAGCTTCACGTCCCAATACGTTCAATGCGCCGGGCTGGAAATCCATTACACCGACTGGGGCAAGGCCGAAAAAGGCACGGTGATCGCTTGGCACGGCTTGGCCCGTACGGGCCGCGACATGGACGAGCTGGCCGCGCATCTGAGTGCACGCGGCTGGCGCGTGATTTGCCCCGACACGGTGGGGCGCGGTCTGTCGCAGTGGAGCACCGACCCTGAAAACGAATACTGCCTGGCTTTTTACGCCCGCCTGGCGCGTGAACTGATGGACGGCCTGCAGCTGCGGGCGGTGCATTGGGTGGGCACCTCGATGGGCGGGGCGATAGGCATGGTGTGCGCCGCAGGCCTGGCAGAGCCCATGCTCAAGCACCGCATTTTGAGTTTGACGCTGAACGACAACGCGCCCGAGTTGGCGTCTGCAGCCATTGAGCGCATCAAAACTTATGCGGGCAGCCCGCCGAGCTTTGCCACGGTGACCGAGTTGGAGGCATTTTTGCGGCAGGTCTACCAGCCCTTCGGTTGGCTCAGTGATGCGCAATGGCGTCGCTTGACCGAGACCTCGGTGCGCCGCCTGCCCAATGGCCGAATCACCCCGCATTACGACCCGGGCTTGGCTTTGCAGCTGACGGCTCACCCAGACGATTACCTGATCTGGCCGCACTATGACGCCCTGACTCTGCCCGTGCTGCTGCTGCGCGGGGTGACTTCGGATTTGGTGCTGCCAGAAACCGCCGCAGAGATGCGCCGCCGGGGTCCAGGCGCGCGCGGTTTACTCCAACACATTGAGGTGCCAGGCTGCGGTCATGCCCCTGCGCTGAATGTGCTGCAACAACTCGAATGGGTGACCGATTTCATCGAGTCCGTGTGAACAACGTGCGAATCTCTCGGCTCATGGGTGTTTTCACTCTGTTGCTGGGCTGAATTAACCAGCAAAATAGAGCAGTTAATTTCTGGAGTCATCAATGAAGGTGTTCAAAATTTTGCCCTTGCTGGCCCTGATGGCGAGCAGCGCCCAAGCCCAAAACCGCGAGGTCAACATCATCTGCTCGGCGCAAGCCGCTTGGTGCAGCATGATCGCAGTCACTTTCGAGAAAAGCCAGGGCATCAAGGTCAACATGACGGCCAAGGGCTCGGGCGAGGCCATTGCCCAACTGGCCGCTGAAAAAGCCAACCCCAAGACCGACATCTGGTTTGGCGGCACGGGCGATCCGCACCTGCAGGCGGCTGAGCAAAACCTGAGCCTCGAATACAAATCGCCCACACTGCCCAAGTTGCACGACTGGGCTCAAAAGCAGGCAGCACAGGCGGGTTTCAAAACCGTGGGCATCTATTCCGGCCCTTTGGGTTTTGGTTACAACACTGAGTTGCTGGCCAAAAAGAAATTGCCTGTGCCCAAAACCTGGGGTGATCTGCTCAAGCCAGAATACAAAGGCGAAATCCAGTCGGCCAACCCGGCGTCCAGCGGCACGGCCTACACCATGATCGCCACTTTGGTGCAGCTCATGGGCGAAGAGAAAGCCTTTGAGTACCTCAAGGGTTTGCACAAAAACATAGGCACCTACACCCGCTCGGGCACCGGCCCCATCAAGGCCGTGGCGCGTGGCGAGACAGCCGTGTCCATCAGCTTTGTGCACGACGGCCCTGGCGAAAAAGCCCAAGGCTTTCCCATCGAGACCATCACCCCGGCCGATGGCAC
>JBIKRC010000154.1:0-5392 GCA_044349375.1 Limnohabitans sp. | reverse complement strand
CGTCGCCAAACTTGCCAAACTCGGTCTTGACCGCACCCAGCACCTGCCAGACTTCGCTGGAGCGCTTTTCCAGGGCCAGCGTGCGAAAGCCCATTTGCAGGGCGTTGAGCATAGCCATCAAATTCGTCGGCCCCGCCAACGTGACGCGGTGGTCGCGCTGCAGGGTTTCCATCAAACCGGGGCGACGCAGCACTTCGGCGTACAGGCCTTCAGTGGGCAAAAACATGACTGCAAAGTCGGTGGTGTGCGGTGGTTCCAGATACTTTTCTGCAATCGACTTGGCTTCGAGCTTGATGCGCGTCTCCAGGGCTTTGGCACACAGCTCGGCTTGCACCGGGTCGGCGCGGCTTTGCGCTTCCAGCAGTCGCTCGTAGTCTTCGTTGGGAAACTTCGCGTCAATCGGCAACCACACGGGCTCGCCGCTGTCCGAGCGGCCCGGCAGGCGAATCGCAAAGTCCACCCGGTTTTTGTCACCGGGGCGCGTGGCCACTTGCACGGCGTATTGCTCTGGGGTGAGCACTTGTTCGAGCAGCGAGGCCAGTTGCGCCTCGCCAAACATGCCGCGGGTTTTGACGTTGGTCAGCAGGTGCTTGAGGTCGCCCACGCCCTGCGCCAAGGTGTGCATTTCACCCAGCCCTTTGTGCACCTGCTCCAGTCGGTCGGCCACTTGCTTGAAGCTCTCGCCCAGGCGGGCTTGCAACGTGGCTTGGAGTTTTTCGTCCACGGTCTGGCGCATTTCGTCGAGCTTGGCGGCGTTGCTTTGCTGCAGTTGGGCCAGCTGGGTTTCCATGGTGCCGCGCATCTCGGTCAGTCGGCGGGCGTTGGACTCAGACAAGGCATTCACCTGCTGGGCCAGGCTGTCGGTCAGGCTTTTTTGCAGCAAGGCCAGTTGCTGGGCGAGTGCGTCGATTTGCTGGTTTTGCGTGCGGGTGGCCTCGGCGCTTTGCTGCAGCAGCGATTGCTGAAACAGCGTGAGGTTGTGCATAGCCTCTTGCCGACCTTGCACGCCAGACTGGCTGATCTCGGTACGCAGCTCACGTTCCAAGCGCTCAGATTGTGCCTGTGCAGCAGCAAACTGTTGCTGTTGCCACGCGGTCTGCATCGAGGCTTGAGTGGCAGCCTGCTCGGTGGTTTTCTCCGCCAAAAGTTGTGCAATTCGGTCGGCCTGCGCATCGGGCGACACCCGGGAACGCAGCAGTAAAAACGCCAGCACCAGAAGGTTCAGCCCAGCCAGTGCCCACAACGCCCATTCGTTCATGCAGCGGGGCCAGTCACCGTGTTCAACGGCGTCAAAGCTTGGCCACGGGTGAGGTAAGCCACCAAATTGTCAGCAGCCAATTGCGCCATGGCCATGCGGGTTTTGACTGTGCTGCTGGCGATGTGGGGCGTGAGCACCACGTTGGGCACCTTGAGCAAGTCGGGATGCACCGAGGGCTCGCCTTCGAACACGTCAATACCCGCCGCAGCGATTTGACGTGCCGCCAGCGCTTTGGCCAAGGCCGCGTCGTCCACAATGCCACCGCGTGCAATGTTCACCAAGGTGGCCGTGGGCTTCATTTGCGCCAACTCAGTCGCGCCAATGGTGTGGTGCGACTCGGCGCTGTAGGGCACGACCAGCATCACATGGTCAGCGGTTTTGAGTAGCTCTTCTTTGCCCACATAACGGGCTTTGCACTGCGCCTCCAGCTCGGCGCTCAGGCGAGAGCGGTTGTGGTAAATGACATTCATGCCAAAGCCATGTGCTGCTCGGCGGGCAATGCCTTGGCCGATGCGGCCCATGCCGATGATGCCAATCGTTGAGCCATGCACCTCGGCCCCGGCAAACATGTCGTAGCTCCACTTTTTCCAAAGGTCAGCACGCAGGTAATGCTCGCTTTCAGTGATGCGGCGGGCCGTAGCCATGAGCAAGGCAAAGCCAAAATCGGCGGTGGTTTCGGTCAACACATCGGGCGTGTTGCTGGCGACTACGCCTGCAGCCGTCATGGCGGGCACGTCGAAGTTGTTGAAACCCACAGCCATATTGGCCACGATGCGCAATTGCGGGTTGGCCTGCAAGAGCGCCGCGTCGATCCGCTCGCTGCCGGTGGTCAAAGCGCCTACTTTGCCTTGCATGCGGCGGGTCAGCTCTGCGGCAGACCAGACCTCGTCGGCCTGGTTACTCTCGACTTCAAACACCTGCGACAAAGAATGCAGGACCTCGGGGAAGATGGCTCGGGCCACCAGAATGGAAGGTTTGGACATCATTGGAACCAGATGAAACTCATGACCACGAACAAAGGAATCAGGACAGCGCCCGACCACAACATGTAACCAAAAAAGCTGGGCATCTTCACGCCGCGGTCTTCGGCAATGGCTTTGACCATCAGGTTGGGCGCATTGCCGATGTAGCTGTTGGCGCCCATGAACACGGCACCCGCTGAGATGGCGGCCAAAGTCGGGGCCAAGGTGGTCATCAAAACCTGGGGATCACCACCGGCCGTGTTGAAGAACACCAAATAGGTGGGTGCGTTGTCGAGGAAAGAACTCAATGCGCCCGTGATCCAAAAATACATCATCACATCGGGGCTGCCGTCAGGCTTGGTGACGGCTTGGACAACCGCGCCAAACGGGCCGTTGACACCCGCCTTCAGCATGGCAATCACCGGGATGATGGTCAGGAAAATGCCCGCAAACAACTTGGCCACTTCCGCCATAGGACCCCAACCAAACTGGTTATCCGCATGGACTTTGGCAGGTGTGATTTTGAGCGACAAGAAAGTCACGGCCACCAGACCCAGATCGCGCACCACGCCGGCAAGGCCCACTTCGGTGCCGTAGATGTTGAAAGATACCGGGGATTTCCAGAGCCCGCTCATGAGTACCAAGCCCACCACTGCGGCCAACAGCCAGAAGTTGATGGCTCCGTCAAAGCCAATGCCTTTGGAATCCGGTGTTGGATCTCGCGGCAGCAACTCTTCGCGGCGGTGGTACCAAGAATCCAGCACCAAGAAGATGGCCAACAAACTGCCCACCAAGAACAAGGTCTCGGGAAAGATGGCTTGGAGGGTCCAGAAGAAATCCACACCCTTCAAAAAGCCCAAGAAAAGTGGTGGATCGCCCAAGGGGGTCAGCGAGCCACCGGCATTGGAGACGATGAAGATGAAAAACACCACCACATGCGCCACATGCTTGCGGTTGTCGTTGGCGCGGATCAAGGGCCGAATCAACAACATGGACGCCCCCGTGGTGCCCATGAAGCTGGCCAGCACAGCACCAATCGCCAGAATGGCGGTGTTCAGCCCTGGGCTGCCGTGCAAATTGCCCCGAATGTAAATACCGCCCGACACGGTGAACAAAGCCGTCAGCAAGATGATGAAGGGGATGTATTCGGCGAACAAGGCATGCACCGTGTTGGCCCCGGCTGCCGCAGGACCGAACACCATCGCGAAAGGCACCAAGAAAGCCAAACCCCACGCGGCGGCCACTTTGCCGTAATGGTGGTGCCAGAAGTGCGGCAGCAACAAAGGCATCAAGGCAATGGACAGCAAGAGGCCCGCAAAAGGCACGCCCCAAATCGCCGACAGCTGAGAGCCATCAAAATCGGCAGCCCAAGCCCCACCGGACAGGGTCAGCAGCATCGGCAAAGCCAGCCACATAGTCCATCGCTTACTCAATCGGTTCATGGTGCGCATCTCCTGTTCAGTGGTGCCGTATGTTAATGGCCTCCAGGGCCGTTTCAGGCACCGGGGGTAATTTCGAACACCTGACGCAAATACGCCAAATACTTCTCGTCATCGCACATGCCCTTGCCCGGCGAATCGGACAATTTGGCCACAGGCTGACCATTGCAGCGGGTCATTTTGATGACGATTTGCAGCGGCTCGTAACCCAGGTCATTGGTCAGGTTAGTGCCCACACCAAAGGCCAGCTGGCAGCGGTCGTGGAACTGCTGGTACAGCTCAATGGTGCGCGGAATCGTCAGGCCGTCACTGAAAATCAGCGTCTTGGTTTTGGGGTCCACCCGGTTTTGCTGGTAGTGCGCGATCATGCGCTCACCCCAGCTGAACGGGTCGCCGCTGTCGTGGCGGGCACCGTCAAACAGCTTGCAAAAATACAGATCAAAGTCGCGCAAGAAAGCGTTGAAGCCATACACATCGCTCAGCGCAATGCCCAAGTCGCCCCGGTACTCCTTGGCCCACGACTCAAAGGCAAAAACCTGGCTGTCGCGCAAACGCGGGCCCAAGGCCTGGCAGGCCTGCAGGTACTCGTGCGCCATGGTGCCCAAGGGCGTCAGGCCCAGCAAATAGGCGTAGTAAACGTTGCTGGTGCCTGCAAACTGGCCACTGAGGCCAGTGCCCAAACGGGCGGACAAGACACGCAGCACCTCTTCGTGCCAAGCGCGTGAAAAACGCCGCCGTGTGCCGTAGTCGGCGATCTTGAGGGTTTCAAGGCCTGGGGCCTGCAGCTGGGCAATCTTGGTGTCCAGTCGGCGGCGGCCCTCCATCAGGTCGGGCACTTTCTGGGTGTTGCGGAAGTACACCTCGTTGACGATGGCCAGCACCGGGATCTCGAAAAGAATCGTGTGCAACCAAGGCCCCTGAATGGTGATGTCAATCTCACCGGAAGGCAGAGCCGTGACTTCAATGTACTTTTCATTGAGCTTGAACAGGCCCAAAAAATCAACAAAGTCGCTCTTGATGAAGCGCATGGAGCGCAGGTACTGCATCTCCCCTTCCTTGAAGGTCAGGCTGCACAGGGAACGAATTTCTTCGCGAATCTCTTTGACAAACGGGGCCAAGGGCACGCCCGGGTTGCGGCACTTGAATTTGTATTCGACCTGCGCGCCCGGAAACTGGTGCAGCACGACCTGCATCATGGTGAATTTGTACAGGTCGGTGTCGAGCAGACTGGTGATGATCATGGTGTGTTGTCTCTGGCGGCTGGGGCCGCTCGTTGTTGTAGGGCAGTGTAAGGGATGCCTTGCCCACGCGTCGTCGTGTTCAGGCCACCGTTTGCATGCGCCCACTGGTCAGCACCAGCACCCGCTGGGCATGTTGGGCCAAGATGTTGTTTTGTTCGGCCACCAGCATGGCCACGCCTTCGCGGGCCAGCTGCAGCAGCGCGTCGCACATGGCCGCCACCAACACCGGGGCGATGCCCTCGCAAGGCTCGTCCAGCAGCAACAAGCGCGGGCCTGTCATGAGGGTGCGGGCCAGCGCCAGCATTTGCTGCTCGCCCCCGCTCATTTGGCTGGCCGGGCGGTGCAGCATGGTTTGCAGCTGGGGGAACAAAGCCATCACGCGGTCAAAGCGCTGTGCGGGCGTGGCCTGAGCGTTTGAACCCGAGGGGGCGGCGATCCACAGGTTTTCTTTGACCGACAAGCCGGTGAACAAGCGCCGGTCTTCGGCCACAA
>JBIKRC010000153.1:0-5399 GCA_044349375.1 Limnohabitans sp. | reverse complement strand
CGAGGCGTTCAATTGAAGTTCCTTCTTAACGATGGCAGCGCTCTTGAGTTGTTAACTTCCCTGGATGTTGTGCATCGAGCGAAAGCAGAGCCTTCGCAGTTGTCTGGTGGTGAGCAACAGCGTGTTTCTATTGCAAGAGCACTGGCCAATCGCCCCCCCGTTATTTTGGCCGACGAACCCACTGCACCTTTGGACAGCGAAAGGGCGTTAGGCGTGATGCGAATACTGAATGCCATGGCCAAACAATCCAATACGGCCATCATCGTGGTCACACATGACGAAAAAATAATTCCAACATTTAAACGCATTTATCACATACGAGATGGCGTGACTCATGAGGAAGTTGGAGAGGGTCGGACTTTAGATTAATTTTCTCGATGAAATTAAAGGGTACTTCAGATCTCGTGTTGCAAGCCGTGGGCCGCACGCCCAACGGCAAAAAACTTGCCGCTGAAAAAGCAGGCGTGGCAGTGACCGACCGTGGTTTTATCAACGTCGATATCCAAATGCGCACCAACGTGCCGCACATCCTCGCCATTGGCGACATCTTGGGCCAGCCCATGTTGGCGCACAAGGCGGTGCACGAAGCACACGTGTCGGCTGAAGTGATTGCGGGCGAACTGCAAGGCAACAAAGAGCTGGCAGCCGCTGCGTTCAACGCACGCGTCATCCCAAGCGTGGCCTACACAGACCCCGAAGTGGCATGGGTGGGCTTGACCTAGACCCGAGCCAAAGCCCAATGCATCAAGGTGAAAAAGGGCTTGTTCCCTTGGACGGCATCTGGCTGCGCCATTGCCAGCGGCCGCGACGAAGGCGTGACCAAACTGCTGTTTGACGACAGCCCCGAGGCCCACGGCCACGGCAAGATCTTGGGCGGCGGCATGGTGGGCACGCACGCGGGCGACACGATTGGCGAGATTGCGCTGGCCATCGAAATGGGCGCAGACGCCGTTGACATTGGCAAAACCATTCATCCGCACCCCACGCTGGGCGAAAGCATCGGCATGGCGGCGGAGGTGGCGCACGGCAGCTGCACGGACTTGCCGCCTAGTAAGAAGTAAACGTTTCTCGTTTTAAAAAAGCCCGTACGAGAAGCCGTCCGGGCTTTTTGCTTGTGCGCCAAGAACAGGCGCACACCTGCGGGTGCAAGTCCCGTCCTGAGTTGATCACAGCGAACGAAGTAAAGCGCAGCTGCATGAGGGTGATCGAGCCTGGGAAGGGAGCGCGGCTGGTGGCGCAACAGCTGGGGTGCACTCAACAGCGCTCGAACCATTGCGTGCTTTGGCCATCTGTGGATGCCTAGGCTGTTATGACCTTAAGTCCTCGAACCGCTGGGTGCGGACCCGCATGCCGGGTAATGTCGCAGGTGTGGCTGGGATAATCCCTGCCCTCTGTGCCGATGTTCGTGTATAGAATTGATGTGGAAACGGGGATGCGCATCCCGCATCCATAAAACAAACAGGGGTGATATGTCAAACGCGACCAACGAGAACTCTCACCCGAACCAGGAAATCTGGATTCACTATTTGAATCACCCCGACGTGCAGGCGCTTGCGATGACGGACGCGGAGATCCTCGGCGCGGTGGAAGAGGGGCTTCGTGCCCAGGGTCTGGGGCAGGCGACCATCGAGCCACGCATGCACCTTGTTCCCGAGAAGGAGTGGCCGGGCCACTTCAATGTGCTGCGAGGCTACATCCGTCCGCTGGGTATGGCGGGCGTTAAGGTGGTGGGCGATTTCTATCGCAATTACCAGGTGGGTCTGCCCTCGGAACTGGCCCTGCTTAATCTGATGGACCCCAAGACCGGCGCGCCGCTTGCTGTGATTGACGCTTCGGACCTGACCGATATGCGAACGGGCGCGGTGACAGCAATCGGCGCCCGCTATTTGGCGCGCAAGGAATCAAAGGTGCTAGGGCACATCGGAGCGCGTGGCACGTCGTACTGGAACGTCAAGTTGCTCGATTCGATTTTCAATTTTGACGAGATCCGTGTTCACTCGCGTCGCCCCGAAAGCCGCAACGCATTTGCCGAGCGGCTCACGCAGGACTTGGGCAAGCCGGTGCAGGCTACCGAGGATTGGGAGTCGTGCGTGCGCGGGGCCGACATTGTGGTTGAGGCCTCGCGCTTGGACAAGCCCGAGCCGATGCTCAAGACTGAATGGATCAAGCCGGGGGCCTGTGTGATTCCCTACGGCACCATGAGCGCCGTGGAGCTGTCGCTGACCGACATCATGGACAAGATGGTGATGGACGATTGGGGCCAGGCCAAAGCCGGCCCGTTTGGCGCGCTGCGCGCTCACGTGGACAGCGGCAAATTCAGTGAGCAGACGCTGCACGCCGAGCTCGGGCAAATCGTGGCGGGGCTCAAGCCGGGGCGCGAGAACGACAGCGAGACCAATCTGTTATGGCACCGCGGCTTGTCCTTGTCGGACATCGCCTTGGGTGCCGCGATGCTGCGCAAGGCACAAACGATGAACATTGGCCAGCGGCTGCGCTTTCGTTGAAGCCCGATCTGAAGATGCCGATCCCAATGCCGACGCCGGTTGTCAACGCACGCATGTATTCGGCCACGCCGCGCACGCGGGCGGCGTGGAAGACGCTGCTGACGTGGGTGGTGCGCGATGCGGGCTTTGCGTGGGACGTGATTGACTACGACGCGCCGCAGCCTTTGAATGCGCTGTGGGCTCGGGACGACCTGGGCCTGGTGATGATGTGCGGCCTCCCGTATGCGCGGCGCGTGCCACGCGCGCAGATCGTGGCGGCGCCTATCCCTTCGCCCGCACGCTACGGCGGCCGAGCGCAGTATTGCACCGACATCGTGGTGCGCAGCGATTCGCCTTTTGAGACGCTGGCCGATACCTTCGGCGCGGTGGCGGGCTACACCTTGGCCGATTCGCTGTCGGGGGGCGTGGTCTTTGACCGCTTCCTTGAGACTTTTCGAACGCCTCAGCGGCGACGCCTGTACCGGCAATCGGTCGGGCCCTTGATCCACGCACGCGGCGTGATCGAGGCGCTGGCCCGCGGCGAGATCGACGTGGGCCCTCTGGACAGTTACTACCACGACCTGCTGCGTTACGACGAGCCGGACTTTGCGGCGCAGGTGCGTACGATCGCCACGACACCGATGCGGCCGATCCCGCCGCTGGTGGCGAGCGCGCCGTTGACCGCCGACCAGCTGCATACCCTGCGCCAGTCGCTGCAAGCCGCGATGCAGGCGAGCGAGCTTGAGGCGGTGCGGGCCCGCATCCTGCTTGCAGGGTTCGCGCAACCCGATCCCGCCGATTACGGCCCGCTGCGTGAGATGGCGGCCCTGACCCCTGATTCTTTGGAGGAACTTTGATGAAACGCTTGCTTACCGTTCTTTTTGCCGGTGTGGCACTCGCGCTCAGCGCAGGTGCCGTCTCGGCCCAGACCTGGCCGACCAAACCGGTGCGCGTGATCGTGCCCTTTGCCCCTGGTGGCCCCGCCGACCAACTCGGGCGCTTGGCGGCCCAGATCATCACCGACAGCTTTGGGCAACCTGGTGTGGTCGAGAACAAGGTGGGCGCTGCCGGCAATATCGGGGTGGACCTGATTGCCAAAGCCCCTGCCGATGGCTACACCTTGGGGCTGGTGCCGGTGGGAAACGTCGTGGTCAACCCCGCGCTGTTTCCTAATCTGCCGTATGCCGCCAAGGAACTCACCCCGGTGTCGATGCTGGCGACGGTGGAAAACGTGCTGGTGGTGCATGCCGGCGTGTCTGCCACTAACCTGCGCGAACTGCTGGCCCAGGCGCGCCAAAAGCCCGAGGGTCTGAGCTTTGCGTCGCCCGGCGCAGGGAGCCAGGCCCATCTGGCGGGCGAGTTGCTCTCACTGGAGTCCAACGTCAAACTGGTGCACGTGCCCTACAAAGGAATCGGGCCGGCGATGAATGACCTACTGGGTGGGCAGGTGACGATGATGTTCGCCGCCACATCTGCGGCCATCCCGCATATCCAATCGGGCAAACTGCGCGCCATCGGGGTGGCCAGTCTGAAAAAATCTGCCGCACTGCCCCAAGTGCCCACGATCGCTGAGCAAGGATTGCCTGGTTTCGAAGCGGTCTCGTGGTATGCGCTGATGGCGCCTGCGGCCACGTCGCGCGAGGTGGTGGACAAGCTGCACGCCGAGATCGGCCGTGTGCTGGCGCGCTCCGACACCCGCGAGCGCTTCGCGACGCAGGGCATGGAGGCGGGAACCGGCACGCCGCAGCAGATCGCTGCGCGGATCACGGCTGAGAGCGCGCGCTGGTCCGAGGTGGTGAAAAAGCGCAACCTTAAACCCGATTGAGACGAGGGGGAAGGAGCTACTGCTCAACGACGTAGAGAAGGACGTTGTTGACGCTGGAGCACCCTTGGTCGCGCCAGTGCCAACGGCCGCGACGAAGTTGTGACCAAGCAGGTGTTCGATGATTCACCCGAGGCGTATGCGAATGGGGGCCACGGCAAGATCTTGGGCGGCGGAGGTTGCGCATGGTAGCTGCACGGACGTGCCGCCAGCGCGCAAGTGATATCGAACTGGTGCTGCAAGACGTGGGCTGCACGCCCAACGGCAAAAGCTTCGCCGCTGAAAAGCCAAACTCTAAGCCAAGCTTAGTTTTGCCAAACGCCATAGCCCATTTTCTGTAAGCTGATCGCTAATGCGATCTCCATGTCAATGGCATCCCGATAGGACATTGGGTTGAGCTTTTCATAGATCTCGGGCATGAGTCGCAGGCCGTACTTCAGGGCGTACTTGTTGGATTTAATGCCTGCCTTGTGCTGATCGAAGCGTGTGTCTGGGTCGTATCCTGTCATCCCTACATAAACACATGGCTTTCCCAATGCATAGCCGGGATTGGCCTTCTTGAACTTGGCCTCATAAAGAACGTCTTTGGCCAGTTCAATGACGTACACGTTGTGCCGTTCACGCAGCACAGATGATGGCCATGGCCGCAACAAATTTATCCAAGTCGGCTTCGCTTGTGAACAGCGCTGGTGAAATGCGGATGCATTGTCCATTGGCAACGCCGGCACGCCGAACTGAAAAAATGCCATGCTTTTCGCGCAATTCGGTCACGATTTCGTTGTTGGCCGCCGCAGTTGTTTTTCCAGCCAGTCGGAAAGAGGTGATGCCTGCGTACATGCCAGGCTCATCAGGCGTCAAGATCTCCATGCCTTTGAACGAACGAACCCTGCTAACCCAATAGTTGCGCAAGTGCTGCAAACGCAACGCTTTGGCTTTGGGGCCAATGTCAGCGTGCAGTTTCAAGGCTGTGGGCACGGTGAGAATGGCGGCAAAGTTGGTCGTGCCTGTGTGAACGCGTGAACGAATGTCGGTCGCGGGGAAGTCTTCATCGTTCATGAAGCGATCGATGTCACCCAGGCGTGATTTGGCGATGT
>JBIKRC010000151.1:0-5425 GCA_044349375.1 Limnohabitans sp. | reverse complement strand
CAAGAACCTGCGCGCCCTGCAAAGCGACGAGGCGCTCGACGGCCTGCTGGGCGCCCTGGTGGCGCGGCGCGAAGAATTGGCCGCCGAGCACGGCCGCCGCGTGCCCATGTTCCTGAAAATCGCCCCCGACCTGGACGAGACCCAAGTGGGCGTGATTGCAGCCACCTTGCAAAAGCACGGCATGGACGGCGTGATCGCCACCAACACCACACTGGCGCGTGACGCCGTGAGCGGCTTGGCGCATGCCGAAGAAATGGGCGGCCTGTCAGGTTCGCCCGTGCTCGAAGGCAGCAACCGCGTGATCCGCGGCCTGCGCGTCGCCTTGGGCAAAGATTTCCCCATCATCGGCGTGGGCGGCATCCTGAGCGGGCACGATGCGATTTCAAAAATAGAAGCCGGGGCCGACGTGGTGCAGATCTACACCGGCCTCATCTACAAAGGCCCGGCGCTGGTGACGGAAGTGGCGAGTGCTCTGCAGCAGATGAAGCGCTGAGAGATCAATCCTTGAAATACACCAGCTGGTGCGTGCTCGCCAGCAACTGGCCTTCGGGGCTCCAAAGCTCGCCGGTCTGGTCAAAGTAGCCGTGGCGGTAATTCAGTGCCTTGGCCACGCCCAGCACATGGCGTGTGCCGACCTGCGCCAGCAAAGCGCTATCGGCATGAAAGTACGTGGTCAATGACACCGTGCCGATCATGGCCCGGCGACGGCGGCGGATGTAGATGCGCGGGAAAAAGCTGTCGCTCAGGGCTGCCAAAGAGGCAAAGTCCAACGCCCGCTCGGGCTCGTCGCGCATCCACAGGGTCGAGCGCGAATGGGCTTGTTCTTGCTCATCAAAGGCAGCGGGGAATGCGCCTTCGACAAAACGCATGTCGTAGCGCTGCGGCCAGGCAGGCATGCCTTTGACGGGCATGCGGGGCACTTCCTCGGGCGCGAGCACGTTGGCAGGCATCACGGCCTCCACATCCGACCAAGTTTCGCGGCGCACGGCAAACACGGCTGTGGCAGTGGCCACAACGCCTTCCGTCTGATGGGCTTCGATGATCCAGTGTTGGGTGGAACGGTTGGTGCGCACGGGCCGCGCCACAAAGCGGATCTCGCCATCGGCCACCGGGGCGGCAAAGTTGACCGTCAAGGCCACGGGTTCCCCCAAGCGCTCGGGGTGCAGCATGGCCGACTGCAGCAACTGCGCAGAAGTGGTACCACCAAACGGCCCGATCATGTTGGCGTAGGCCGGGTGGGTCGCGCCCGTGAATTCGTTGGGCGTGCTGGTTTGGAGATCTATGGCTTCGTCAAAAGGGTGCATGCGGGCCATGATAATTGCGCCTGTTCACGCTGTGCTGTCTCTCAAGAGATAAACAAAACAGAGGTGCGCATTTTGAATTCCTTGGGGATGTTTAAGTGCACTGGTTGAGGCACCTCGCACGCCAGCGGATTCGACGGCAATAGGCCACAAAACGGCTCGCACGGCGCTGCAGCCACCTCACCCAAAATGGCCCTGCACCCCGCCACCTGCCCACCCTAGAGGGCAAGTGATGGATCAACAACAACAGCCCGGTGTAGAGCATCAGTTTGCCGAGGAACACCGTCGTGCCGATCGACTGGGGTGACACGCCACTCAAGGCGAACAAAGCGATGGAGGAACGTGGAGAGTCTGGAAAGACCGAGAAAAACACCATGCTGACCGGCCCCCAGTCCCGCAGCATGGCCAACACTTGCGGCCCTTGTGACCCCATCAGCTTTTGGCTCAGCGAATCGGCTGACGCCGTCAACGTCCCCATGCCCAGGGCCAACAAAAAAGCACTCAATGCTGAGGCCAGTGCAAAGACCACCACAATGACTTTGCTTTTTTGCGGCTGAAGAACACACAAGGCCAGTACAAACATTTCTGCGGGCAACATGGGCAAAAACCCATCCAAAACTGAAAAAATGGCCAGGAGAAAAATGGTTTTTGGCTCAGTGCCATGGCGCAAAAGCGCGGTTTCTACCCGTTGAAATAAACGCTGAAAGAATGAAGGCGAAGCGTGCATGAAGGGCTAGCGGTGGGTCACGATGGCTCAGGCCAGCCGAGCGCAGACCTCTTGCGCCATCGCCAGCGAGCTGGTCAAGCCCGGCGACTCGATGCCCAGCAGGTTCACCAGACCGGGCACGCCGTGCTCGGCGGGGCCTTGGATCATGAAGTCGGCTGCTGCTTCGTGCGGGGCGTTGATCTTGGGGCGCATGCCCGAATAACCCGCCTGCAAAGCGCCATCGGCCAGAGCAGGCCAATATTTGCGCACCTCGGCATAAAAGGCATCGCCACGGCGCGGATCGACTTGCAGGTCTGCGGGGTCCTCGACCCATTGCACGTCTGGGCCGAACTTGGCCTGACCGCCCAGATCGAGCGTGAGGTGCACGCCCAAACCGGCCTTTTCGGGCACGGGGTAGATCAGGCGGGAAAAAGGTGCCTTGCCCGCTAACGTGAAGTAGTTGCCCTTGGCGTAATGGGCTGACGGCAGCAGGCTTTTGTCCAGCCCATCCATGCGCTCGGCCAGCGCCACGGCGCTCAGCCCTGCAGCGTTGACCAGCACCTTGCACGCCAGCTCGGTGCCGTCTTGTGTGCACACCCGAATCGGGTGGCTTGCAGTGCCTTGCCGCACGCCGATGTGCTGCACGGGCGAGACCAGCGCCAGCAGGCCCCCTGCGTTTTCCATGTCACCTTGCAAGGCGAGCATGTAGCCGTGACTGTCAATCACCCCGGTGCTGGGCGAAAGCAGCGCCGCTTCGCAAGCCAGCGCAGGCTCAAGCACCTGGGCTTGCGCAGCCGTGAGTTTTTGTAAATCGTGCACGCCGTTGGCGGCGGCTTTGGCCATGATGCCGTCCAGCGCCAGCACTTGCTCTGGCGTTGTGGCCACGATGAGCTTGCCCAGCTGCCGGTGCGCCACGCCACGCTCGGCGCAATAAGCGTAAAGCATTTGCTTGCCCTGAACACACAGCCGCGCCTTGAGCGAGCCGGCCGGGTAATAAATGCCCGCGTGGATGACTTCGCTGTTGCGCGAACTGGTGCCGGTGCCGATGGCGTTTTCCGATTCGAGCACCAGCACCTCACGGCCCGAGAGCGCCAGCGCCCGCCCCACAGCCAGGCCGACCACCCCGGCCCCGATCACAACAGCATCAACTTGTTCCATGGGCAGCATTGTGGCTCAGGCTGCGGTGCTTTGCGGGCGCACCAGCCCCACCCAGCTGACACCCGCAAGACAGACACAGGCACAGCTCCCGGGCAGACTGCCATGCATTCAACAAGGAGGCCCATTCATGTCGCTTTTCAATCTCAAAGGCAAAGTCGCCGTCGTTACCGGCTCCAGCCGGGGCATTGGCCGATCCATCGCACACCAGTTGGCACTGCAAGGCGCCAAAGTGGTGGTGTCCAGCCGCAAGCAAGACGCCTGCGAAGTGGTGGTCAAAGAGATCCAGGCTGCAGGCGGCGAAGCCATGGCCATTGCGGCCAGCATCTCCAGCAAGGAGCAACTGCAAAACCTGATCGCGCAGACCCGCCAAACCTGGGGGGTGATCGATATCCTGATTTGTAACGCGGCCACCAACCCCTATTACGGTCCGGCCACGGGCATGAGCGACGAGGTGTTTGACAAGGTGATGCGCAACAACGTGCTGTCGAATGCCTGGTTGTGCAACCTGGTCTACCCCGACATGAAGGCCCAAAAAGACGGGGCCATCGTGATCGTGTCTTCCATTGGTGGGCTGCACGGCTCCTCGGTCATCGGCGCCTACAACCTGTCCAAAGCGGCCGACATGCAACTGGCGCGCAACTTGGCGGTGGAATGGGGCCCGGACAACATCCGCGTCAACTGCATCGCCCCGGGCTTGATCAAAACCGACTTTGCCAAGGCGCTGCACGAAGACCCGGTGCTGAGCGCCAAATACAACAGCCAAGCCCCGATGCGCCGCATGGGTGAGGCCGATGACATTGGCGGCATCGCGGTGTTTTTGGCAAGCCCTGCAGCCAACTATGTGACGGGCCAGACCGTGGTGGCCGATGGCGGGATGATGATTCGCTGAACGGCATAAACTTCAGTTTTTTCAACTAAAGTGGCTCGTTGGGCCTTCATTGATGAACATGCGAGTTTTCACTCTTTTATTGGTTTTGACGCTATCAGCCTGCGCCACTTTGGATGACTTCCGAAAGATGTCTTCAACTGAGCGCGCTCGCCTGGTTTGTGAGCGCAAAAACGACATCCAGCAACTTTCAGCAGAACAGCGTCAATTGGCCGGCGCCATACAGTCCTCCCAGATGGATTTGGGGCGGGGCTACAAAGTTCACACACAATGCCGTCCCGTCAAGGTGTATGGCCCCGTCACCAAGACTTGCAAAAAAGTGGGCAATGTCACTGAATGCACCGAGTTCCGCCCAGAAGCTTATGAAAAGCGCTGCATTGAAACACCGGTGAGCATCAGCCCCGATCTTGAAAGACAAAACATCCAAGCTTGGTCGTCCGCCCAAAACCAGGTTACACAGAGCCTGAAAGAGGCTTGGAAAAAATGCACGAATTTTGTGGAGCGCTTATCCCCCGAGGAGGCTTTTCAACAATACAAATAAAGAGCAGGCGACAAACTCACACCGTCCTACAGAGGTTCACAGGCGAACGAAACCATCACCCCAACTCATGCAAAGGCCACGCTGTCACTTCACCCTCGGACCAGATCAAAAGTTCGCCACGAAAGCCTAAAAAGGCCGAAAAAAAGCCCGCATCAGCGGGCTTTTTGCGTTGGGGGAAACCTCGATCAGCCGAAGTTCTTCTCAGCGAAAGACCAGTTCACCAAGTTGCCGAGAAAAGTCTCAACAAACTTGGGACGCATGTTGCGGTAGTCGATGTAGTAGGCGTGTTCCCACACATCCACGGTCAACAAAGGGGTATCGCCTGTGGTCAGCGGGGTGCCTGCAGCGCCCATGTTGACGATGTCGACCGTGCCGTCGGCTTTCTTCACAAGCCATGTCCAGCCAGAGCCGAAGTTGCCCACGGCGCTCTTGACGAAGGCTTCTTTGAAAGCGGCATAGCTGCCGAACTTGGCGTTGATGGCTGCAGCCAAGGCGCCTGTGGGCTCGCCACCACCGTTGGGCTTCATGCAGTTCCAGAAGAAGGTGTGGTTCCAGATTTGGGCCGAGTTGTTGTACACGCCGCCGCTGGATTTTTTGATGATGTCTTCGAGGGACATGCTCTCGAATTCAGTGCCTTTTTGCAGGTTGTTCAAGTTCACGACGTAAGCGTTGTGGTGCTTGCCGTGGTGAAACTCCAGGGTTTCCTGGCTGTAGTGAGGGGCCAAAGCGTCGATCGCGTAAGGCAGTGCGGGCAAAGTGTGTTCCATGAGGGGTCCTTTTGTCGTTGCGGGTTGAAAAAATGTTTGATGCATTTTAGGGGAGCGCGATGCCCC
>JBIKRC010000149.1:0-5432 GCA_044349375.1 Limnohabitans sp. | reverse complement strand
GCAGCGGCCCTGATGTGAGAGAAATAAAAAGGTCACATCATGCGCTTGGCCGCACTGTGGTGGTGATCGGTGATGCGGTCCTTGTGTTTGACCACCTGACGATCGAGTTTGTCCACCAGATCATCCACCGCGGCGTACAGGTCCTCGTGGGTGCTTTCGGCAAACAGGTCATTGCCTTTGACGTGGATATTGCACTCTGCGCGTTGGCGTTTGTCTTTTTCCTTCTGCTTTTCGACGGTCAGCAGCACTTTGACATCGACCACCTGATCAAAATGTCGGGTGATGCGGTCAAGTTTCCCCGTGACGTACTGGCGCAAAGCCGGGGTCACTTCCAAATGGTGCCCGCTGATGGTTAAATTCATAATCGTCGCCTCCATAGATTCAGGGTAGGGGAAAGCCCCGCCGGGGCGGGACACTGAAACCACCTTTGTGGGGTGGCTCAACCCCACTATGCGCCCCCCGAAATGGAAAAGCAATACGCCCAAAACTAAACCTGTAAAGACCGGCTCTTTTGTCCCTATGGTCCCTTTTCGGTGCTATCGTGTGGGTTGGACTTGGGCTCTGGTCAGGCCCGTCTCTGAGACCCCCAGGGCCCTGAACCCCTCAGCCCGCCGCCTGCGCAGGAGCCCCATGCAGGCGCAAATGCCCCGCCAGCCAGACGCTGAGCAAGCTGGCCACCACCCCCAACAAGCCCGCCACCCAATACAAGGTGAGCTGCCCCTGCGCGTCGCGCCCGATGATGAGCCCAGCCAACAGCGCTGCCAGGCCCATGGAGGCCGACTGCACGGCTGAGTTCAGGGTCATGAACGTGCCACGCAAACGGGGCAGGGCGGCTGACGAAATCATCGCCATGCCGGGAATCATGCGTCCGCTCATGACCGTAAAAAACAGCGTCGATATGGCCAGCAAGCCCCACAGGGGTAACCCTTGCGAGAGCGTGGTGGCCATCAAGGGCACGGTCACTGCCAAAGCCAGGCGCTGGAACATCCGGACCTTGCCCACCCGGTCCGTCAGGCGGCCAAAGTAGCGTGCACTGAGCAAGGTGGCCAAGCCGCCGCACAGGTAGATCCAGGGCACCTCAGCGGCCTGCATGCCCGCGTTGGATTGCAGGTAAATGGTGATGTACGGAATGACGGTGAACGCTGCGAACATCATCAGGCCCGACACGGCAAACGCCTTGAGGTGGTTTGGCTCGACCAACACCTGGCCGATGCCGCGCCAAACGCTCACCCTTTCGGGGTGGTGCAAGTGCGCATCCAGCCGCGGCAAGGTCTGCCAAGCCCCCAGCGCCAGCAGACCCACCAGCGCCGCGATGCCCACAAAAGGTGCATGCCAGTTGAAATGCGCTGCCAAAAACAGGCCCAACGGCACACCCGCCACGGTGGAAACGGAAAACGAGGTCATCACCACACTCATGGCACGGCCCCGGCGCTCAAAAGGGATCACATCGGCCACGATGGTCTGGGACAGGGCCGACAAAACCCCGCCAAACAAACCTGCAGCCACACGCGCCACCATCAACCACACATAGTCCGGGGCAAAGGCGCACGCGAGCGTGGCCAAACCGAACAGGCTGTACATGCTCAGCAGCAACTGTTTGCGGCCGAAACGGTCAATGTAGGTGGCCGCCATCAAACCCGAAAAGCCTGCCGACAAGGTGTAGGCCGACACCAACAACCCAAACTGGGCGTTGCTGATGCCGAACAAAGCCGTGAACTGCGGACCCAGTGGCATCATGATCATGAAATCGAGGATGTGGGTGAACTGGATGCCAGCCAGCGTCAAGAGCAGCCAGCGCTCACGGCGCGGGGTCAAGTGGGGGGTGGTCATGGAACAATGCTGAAGAATAGACTGAATCTAACACCCCCAGCCACCCACAGCCGTTCTCCCCCTCACATGCCCATTGACCCCTTGACGACCGCCCGGCCAATGTCACCCCCTGCAGCCCACCTGTCAGCGCATCCGCACCCCATGCTGGGGCTGGTTCTGATGGGCGGCGGCGCGCGAACCGCTTACCAAGCAGGGGCGCTGCAGGCCATTGGCCAGTTGCTGAGCCACCAGGCTGGCTCTTCAAAAGCCTTCCCGTTCCAAGTGCTGGCGGGCACATCGGCCGGTGCCTTGAACGCCACATTTTTGGCCAGCAAGGCCATGGATGGCTTGGCAGGACTGGAAGAATTGGCCCATTTTTGGACCGGTATCCGCACGGAAGCGGTATACCGCTTGCCCCAAACCCCGCTGGACAAGTTCAGTCGATGGGCCACCGCTTTCGGTTTGCTGCGCTCTGCCCGCGCCCATGCCGCCGCGATGGACAGCCTGGCCCTGGTCAACACCTTGCACCGGGCGATTGCCCTCGATCGGATTGACACAGCCTTGCACCACGGCGTGCTGCAGGCCCTGGCCGTCACCGCGTCCAGTTATTCCAGCGGTATTCATTGGACCTTTTGCCAAACCCGCGACGGCCAGCCCATCCCATGGAGTCGCCCGGGCCGTCGCGCCGAGCAGCAACCCATCACCATCGAACACCTGATGGCGTCCAGCGCCATCCCCTTCATTTTCCCGTCGACGCCTTTGTGGGTGGACGGCGGCATGGAATTTTTCGGAGACGGCTCGATGCGCCAGATCTCGCCCTTGTCCTCGGCGGTGCAACTCGGGGCCGATCGGATTTTGGCCATTGGCGTGAGCCAACCGCCGCGCGCCAACCTGGTGGCTTCAGCCCACACCGCAGGGTCTCCCTCCTTGGGCACCATCGCTGGCCACGCCATGGCCAGCGTCTTTCACGACACCCTTGAGGCCGATGTGGAGCAGATCGAACGCATCAACCAAGCCCTGGAGCACCTGCCCGAGGCGATCCGTGTGGGTCTGCCCCTGCGCCCAGTTCAGGTCTTGACACTGCAGCCCAGCGCCTCGCTCGACGCCTTGGCACAAGACCACGCCCACACCTTGCCCCGGCCCATACTCCGGGTGCTGGAGGGGCTGGGTGCCCTGCGCGGCAGTGGTGCAGCGCTGGCCAGCTATTTGCTGTTCGAGCCGGGCTTCATCGCGGCGCTGATGGCCCTGGGCCAAGCCGACGTGCAGGCCCGCGCTGACGAAATCCTGTCTTTTCTCAACCCAGCAGGGGAACATCCGGTGCGATAATCCGCCGATTCATTCTGGAGACATATTGCCGTGGAAACTACCCCGAGTCGGTAGCTTTCGGACGCCCTGAGCATGAGCCCATCGTTCGAAAGCTGCAGAAACACCCCTTCGCCGCCCCTTTGAACTTTTGGCACTTGGCCATTTTTCGGATTCGCCATGCTCAACATCTTCACCCTCGTCAACGGCCGCCTCTTCCAGGAAGAGATCGAGTCGCTCGAAGAACTCTCCCGCTTCCAGCCCATCTGGGTTGACCTGGAGTCGCCCACGCTGGAAGAAAAACGCTGGATCAAACAATACTTTGGCTTGTTAATCCCCGAAGACGCGATGGACGAGGACATCGAAGAATCCGCGCGCTTTTATGAAGAGGACAATGGCGAGCTGCACATCCGCTCCGACTTTTTGATCGCCGACGATGACGAGCCCCGCACCGTACGCTGCGCCTTCATTTTGAACCAGCACAACGCCGAGCTGAAAAGTCAAGGCGTGCTGTTTTCCATCCACGACGAAGACGTGCCGGTGTTCCGCCTTTTGCGCATGCGCGCACGGCGGGCACCTGGGCTGATCGAAGATGCCAAGGAAGTGCTGCTCAAACTGTTTGACGCCGACGCCGAATACTCAGCGGACACGCTCGAAGGCATTTACGACCAGCTCGAAAAAGTAGGCAACACCGTGCTGTCGGGCGATGTGACCGACGCCATGGCCAGCGAAGTGCTGGGCGCCATTGCACGGCAAGAAGACATGAACGGCCGCATCCGCCGCAACGTGATGGACACACGCCGCGCCTTGAGCTTCATGATGCGTTCCAAAATGCTGAACGCCGAGCAATTTGAAGACGCCCGCCAGATCATGCGCGACATCGACTCGCTTGACTCGCACACGGCGTTTTTGTTCGACAAGATCAACTTCTTGATGGATGCCACCGTCGGTTTCATCAACATCAACCAGAACAAGATCATCAAAATTTTCTCGGTGGCCAGCGTCGCCTTGCTGCCGCCCACCTTGATCGCCAGCTTGTACGGCATGAACTTTCAGTACATGCCCGAGCTGTCCCAAAAATGGGGTTACCCCTATGCCCTGGCGCTGATGGCCGCCAGCGCCGTGGTGCCCATGTGGTACTTCCGCAGGCGCGGTTGGCTCAAATAAAGCCCACTCATGCGGGTGGGCGTTTGGCCAACCACTGCGACAAAATGGCCCGACTGTAGCGGCTGGCCACCTCACGAATGAAGCGATTGAAATCGGTGTGCGCTGTGTCGTCTGCGCTGTCCGAAATGGTGCGCACCGCTGCAAACGGCACGCCATAATCCCAGCACACCTGCGCCACTGCTGCACCCTCCATCTCCACCGCCAAAGCCTCTGGCAAGGCCTCGCGAAGCGCCTGACTTTCAACATTGGTCGAGACAAAGCGGTCACCGCTGACGATCAAGCCCTGGTGCACCTTGGGCGAACTCAGTTGAAACTGGGCCAAGGTGTCAGGGCCCAAATGTCGCTCAGCCGCCTGCAGCACCTGCTGCGCGGCTTCGGCCAATTGCACCGACAAAACGGCATCGGCCTCAAAAAGAGCCCGGCCATACAGCGGCACCTCGTGCCTGGGAAACAGTGGCGAAGCATCCATGTCGTGCTGAATGAAGCCACTGGAAACCACCACATCGCCCACGCGCACCCCCGGACCCAATCCACCCGCCACGCCGGTGAACACCAGCGCATCCACCCCAAAGCGCTCCAGCATCACCGTGGCAGTGGTCGCCGCCGCCACTTTGCCAATGCGCGAGAGCACCGCCACGACCGCATGGCCTTGCCAGTGACCCACCCAGAATTCACGCCCCGCCACCACCACCCGCTGCTCGTCGAGCATGTCGACCAGCACAGCGGCCAGCTCTTCGTGCAGGGCACTCATGATGCCGATCACCGTCATGGATCATCCTTTGTGATGTACGCCAAAAATAGGCGTCAAATTGAAAACGGCCACAAGCAAACTTGTGGCCGCCAAACTCAGCCCCGGCGCATCCGGGCAGCGCAACATCAAGCTTTATCGCGCAACTCTCGCCGCAAGATTTTGCCCACAGGCGTTTTGGGCAACTCGGCGCGGAACTCGATCACCCGAGGCTGCTTGTAAGCGGTCATGTTCTCGCGGCAATAGGCCATGATTTGCTCGGCAGTCAAGGCAGGGTCTTTCTTGACCACCACCAACTTCACAGTCTCACCGGTTTTCTCATCGGGCACACCAATGGCCGCGCATTCCAGCACACCCGGACAAGCCGAAGCGACTTCCTCGACCTCGTTGGGGTAGACGTTGAAAC
>JBIKRC010000150.1:0-5432 GCA_044349375.1 Limnohabitans sp. | reverse complement strand
CGGTGGCCGAACTTCACGCCGTCAAAGCGGCTCAGGTTGGAGCTGGCTTCTGCTGGGGCAATGATGTAGTAGACCGGAATCGACAATTCGGTGCGCGGCAGGCTGATGGGCACCAGTTTGGCACCCAGCTTTTCGTATTCGCGCAAAGCGCCGTCCACAGCGGCGCGCACATCGGCGTGCAGGCCTTCGCCAAAGAACTCTTTCGGGATGCCAATGCGCAGTCCTTCCAGCGATTGGTTCAGCGATGCGGTGAAGTCTTCGGCAGGCACGTCCAGCGAGGTGGAGTCGCGGTCGAGATCCGGGCCGCACATGGCGCTGAGCAGCAGCGCGCAGTCTTCGGCCGTGCGGGCCATGGGGCCGCCTTGGTCGAGGCTGGAAGCGTAAGCGATCATGCCGTAGCGGCTGGCGCGGCCATAGGTGGGCTTGATACCCGTGATGCCGCAAAAGCTGGCGGGTTGGCGAATAGAGCCACCGGTGTCGGTGCCGGTGGCTGCGGGCACCAGTCGGGCCGCCACAGCGGCAGCGCTGCCGCCCGACGAGCCGCCGGGCACGCGGGCCGTGTCCCAGGGGTTGGTCACTTTGCCAAAAGCCGAGTTTTCGTTGGCCGAGCCCATGGCGAACTCGTCGCAGTTGAGCTTGCCCACGGTCACCATGCCTGCGCCGCCAGATGCAGAAGCACCGAGCTTTTGCACCAGCGTGGCGTCAAACGGTGAGCGGTAGCCGGTCAGGATTTTGGAGCCAGCGGTGGTGGCGAAGTCGCGGGTCACAAAGACGTCTTTGTGTCCTACGGGCACGCCTTCGAGCAGGCCAGCGGTGCCAGCGGCCAGACGGGCGTCGCTGGCTTGGGCTTGGGCCAGCGTCACTTCGCTGTCGATGTCCAGAAACGCGTTGTGCGGGTTGCCACCCAAACGGGCCAAAAAGCCGGTGGCCACTTCCACAGCGCTCACCTGTTTGGCCTTCAGGGCCTGGGCCAGTTCGGCCACGGTCATGTCGTGCAGAGAATTCATCGTGCGGCTCACTCAATCACCTTGGGCACCAAAAACAGCCCGCGCTCGACGGCGGGGGCGCTGCGCTGGTTCAGGTCGCGTTGGTTGGGTTCGCTGGCCACGTCGGGGCGCAGGCGCAGCGTGATGTCCTGAATGGCGGCCACGGGGTGAGCCATCGGATCGATGCCGGTGGTGTCTACGGCCTGCATGGCCTGGACGATGCCGAAAAAGCCGTTGATTTGAGTGAGCATTCGTTCGCTTTCTTCGGGCTGAAGTTCCAGCCGAGCCAAGTTGGCGATGCGGGCGATATCCTGTGGGGTCAGCGACATGGTTTGAAAAGGGGATGTAAAGGTCGATTTTCCAGGCCTGACTGAGATCGCGCACGCGCGACGCGGCAGGGGATCGGGTATTATCCCGTGTTTGCTGAAGGGTTCGGAACGCCCTGAAAACCAGCCCTTTTCGACCCACAAGATTTGACCGTTGTGCTGTCCGCCACTGGGTTTTCCGGTGTTTGCGGGCTCATGAGCACCCAAGGATTCCCGATGTTTTCTTCTTTTCGCCGTTATTTTTCCAGTGACCTGGCCATTGACTTGGGCACTGCCAACACCCTGATTTTTGTGCGCGACAAAGGCATCGTGCTGGACGAGCCCTCGGTTGTTGCGATCCGCCACGAAGGTGGCCCCCAAGGCAAAAAGACTTTGCAAGCCGTGGGCCATGAAGCCAAGGCCATGCTGGGCAAAGTGCCCGGCAACATTGAAGCCATTCGCCCCATGAAGGACGGCGTGATCGCCGACTTCACGGTGACCGAGCAGATGCTCAAGCAGTTCATCCGCATGGTGCATCCCCGCAGCACTTTCCGCCCCAGCCCTCGCATCATCATTTGTGTGCCTTGCGGCTCCACCCAGGTTGAGCGCCGGGCGATTCGTGAATCGGCTTTGGGCGCAGGCGCCTCCGAGGTGTATTTGATCGAAGAACCCATGGCCGCAGCCATCGGTGCAGGCCTCCCCGTGTCGGAAGCGTCGGGCTCTATGGTGGTGGACATTGGTGGCGGCACCACCGAAGTGGGCGTGATCTCGCTGGGCGGCATGGTCTACAAAGGCAGCGTGCGGGTGGGTGGCGACAAGTTCGACGAGGCCATCATCAGCTACATCCGCCGCAACTACGGCATGCTGATTGGCGAGCCCACGGCGGAATCGATCAAGAAAAACATTGGCTCGGCCTTCCCCGGCAGCGAAGTCAAGGAGATGGAAGTCAAGGGCCGCAACCTGTCCGAAGGCGTGCCACGCAGCTTCACCATCAGCTCCAACGAAATCTTGGAGGCGCTGACCGACCCGCTCAACCAGATCGTCTCCGCTGTCAAAACCGCGCTCGAGCACACCCCGCCCGAGTTGGGCGCCGACATCGCTGAGCGCGGCATGATGCTCACAGGCGGCGGCGCTTTGCTGCGCGACCTGGACCGATTGCTGGCCGAAGAAACCGGTTTGCCGGTGCTGGTGGCCGAAGACCCGCTGACCTGCGTGGCGCGCGGTTGCGGCATGGCGCTGGAGCGCATGGACCAGCTGGGCAGCATTTTCACCAGCGAATAAGAACAGGACGGTTGCAGTTTGGCTGCAACCCAACTTTTCCAACCCATCACCATCCGGTGCAATTGAACCATGGCCCTGGATACGCTTGAACGCAGTGCCTCCCCGATCTTCCGGCAGGGGTTATCTACCACGTCCAAGACCTTGCTGCTGGGGCTGCTGGCGGTGTTGCTGATGGCGGCCGACCATCGTTTGCAGATCTCCCAGCCTATCCGTTCGGGTGTGGCCGTGGTTCTGTCCCCTTTGCAGTGGGTGTCACTGCAGCCCGTGAATGCGGTCAACGCCCTGACGCGTTACTTTGGCAAACTGGAAGATGCGCAAGATGCTGCCTTGAGCTTTCAGACCCGTACCATCGCACAAGCCCAACGTCTTCAGCAAGTCGAGCAACTCAGTCAGGAAAACGCCCATTTGCGGCAACTGCTCGATTTGCGTTCCCAATTGGCAGGCCCGGCCAAGGCGGTGCAGGTGCTCTACGACACCTCTGACCCCTATACACAACGTGTGGTGGTGGACCGTGGCTTGATGGCTGGCATTGTCCCAGGCTCGGCGGTCATCGACACGGCCGGGGTGGTGGGTCAGGTCACCCGCGTGTACCCCTTGGTCAGCGAAGTCACGCTGCTGACCGATCGGGCTCAGAGCATCCCGGTCATGAACGCCCGAACTGGCAGTCGCCATGTGGCCAATGGCGATCCTCAAGCTCTGGGGGGCTCGCTTGACTTGAAGTTTGTGCCTGCAAGTGCAGACATGCAAAAAGGCGATCTGCTGACCACCAGTGGCATCGATGGTGTGTACCCTGCAGGCTTGCATGTGGGACGCATTGCCCGGATTGACCGCCGAGTGGATTCGTCCTTTGCCCGTGTGCATGCCGAGCCCATGGCCACCGAGCGTGGTCGTCATTTGCTGGTGTTGCAGCCGGTCAAGGACTGGCCAGAACCGCCAAAGCCAGAGCCGACCAAAGCACCCAAGCCCAAGGCCACAGCCCCCGCCATGCCCGCGGTAGGAGCCAAGCCATGATCATGCCCGCAGGGCGTCCCCTGCTTTTACCTGCCAACCCCAAGTTCATTGCCATGAGCTTTGTGTTGGCCTTGTTGCTGCACATGTGGTTGGGTCTTTTGGGCTGGTACTGGCTGCCCGATGTGCTGGCCGTTGTGATGGTCTTTTGGACCGTGCACCAACCGCGCCGAGTGGGCTTGGTGCTGGCCTTTTTGCTGGGCTTGGCCCTGGATGTTCACGAGTCCGCCTTGTTGGGGCAAAACGCGCTGTCTTATGTGGTGCTTTCTGCACTGGCCACGGTGGCGCAGCGGCGAATGCACTGGTTCCCTTTGCGCGAGCAGGCGTTACAAATTTTGCCGCTTTTTGTGGTGGCTTCCCTTGTGGAGTGGCTCACGCGGCTGGTTGCGCAGGACGCTTGGCCGAGCTGGAGCCAGCTGCCAGGGCCTTTGCTGCAAGCGGCCTTGTGGCCCCTGGTGGGGGCCTTGCTGCTGGCACCCCAACGTCGCGCTTTTGAGCGCGACGACATCCGTCCGCTTTGAGCATGTCCCTGAACCTGCCCTCATTGGCTGAGCTGCGCGATACACGCGCCGAAATTCACCGCTTTCAAGGCCGCGTGCTTGTCATTCAGTGGGTGGTGTTGTGCTGCTTTTTGCTGCTGGCCAGTCGACTGGCCTATTTGCAATTGGTCCGCCACGAGGATCTTTTGGCGCAAGCCGAAAGCAATCGCACAGCCATCTTGCCCACGGTGCCGCCTCGCGGCACTATTTTGGACCGCAACGGCTTGGTACTGGCCAGCAACTATTCAGCCTACACCTTGGAGATCACGCCTTCGAAGGTCAAGGACCTGGAGGCCACGATCAACGAACTGGCCGAGTTGGTGGACATTCAGACCAAGGACCGTCGCCGTTTTAAGCGCCTGCGCGAAGAGTCCAAGAGCTTTGACTCGCTGCCCATTCGCAACCGTTTGACCGATGAAGAGGTGGCCCGCTTCAGTGCGCAAAGTTACCGATTCCCCGGTGTGGAGATCAAGGCCCGATTGTTCCGTCAGTACCCGTATGGCGAGTTGGCCAGCCATGTGATTGGCTACATCGGACGCATCAACCAGCGTGACAAGGAACGGCTGGAAGAGGATGAGGACGCAGCGGCCAATTACCGGGGCACCGAATACATTGGCAAGCTGGGTGTCGAGCAGCGCTACGAGCGCGAGCTCCATGGCATCACGGGCGTCAACGAGGTGGAGACTTCCGCCGGGGGGCGGGCCACGCGCAGTTTGTCCAGCCGTCCCGCCATACCTGGGCAAAACGTGGTTTTGTCCATCGACATTCAGCTTCAGAAAATGGTGGAAGACTTGTTCGGGAACCGGCGCGGCGCCCTGGTGGCGCTGGACCCCACCAACGGTGAGGTACTGGCCTTTGTGAGCAAGCCCACCTTTGACCCCAACTTGTTTGTCGACGGCATCGATGTCGAAAATTGGCAGATGCTCAACGAGTCGATCGACAAGCCGCTGCTGAACCGGGCATTGCGCGGCACTTACCCGCCAGGCTCGACCTACAAACCATTTATGGCCATGGCCGCTTTGTCTACGGGCAAGCGCAGTGCCAGTACCGTCATCAACGACGCAGGCTCTTGGACGTATGGCGGCCATACTTTCCGCAGCCATGGCGATGCCGGGCTTGGGCCGGTGGACATGGTGCGATCGATTGTGCTGTCGAGCAACGTTTATTACTACTCGCTGGCCAATGACATGGGGGTGGATGTGATCCACGACTTCATGAAGCCGCTGGGTTTTGGCCAGAGCACCGGCATCGACTTGCCCGGCGAAGTGCGCGGCATCTTGCCCAGCACGGAATGGAAGCGCAATTATTACAAG
>JBIKRC010000148.1:0-5438 GCA_044349375.1 Limnohabitans sp. | reverse complement strand
GTTTCGCCAGCCACAGCCGAAGCCAGGTTGTCGCGTGTCGGGCCGATGGGCATGCCGGTGGCTGGGTCGCCGGATTGCTCCAGGAACTCCAGGTGACCGTGGGCGTGACCTGTTTCACCTTCAGCGGTGGAACGGAACAGGGCTGCCACGTCGTTCTGACCTTCAACGTCAGCTTTGTTCGCGAAGTACAAATAGCGACGGTTGGCCTGGGATTCGCCTGCGAAGGCGTCTTTCAGGCATTGTTCCGTGCGCGAGCCTTTGAGTGCTGCCATGGATATCTCCTAGTGGGGTTAAACGTGAGATTGCCCTGGCAAAATCGCCAGAGACGGCGTAGATTAACTCTGGACTGCCCAGTCTGCCCAATAGATTGATGCAATGGCATTGATTAACCAATGCTATTGAACGACTCATTTGATAAATATCTACAAATCAGGCGTTCCCTGTGTTTTTGCGAAAGCGCCCACGGGCGACAATCCTGAAAACCGGGCTGCCAGACACAAATAAGGCTTGAATGGCTGGGTAAAATCATCGCTTTGGGCCAAACAAGGCCCCACGCGGCATCAGCTGAGCTGCCGTTTTCTTTTTGAAAAGTCCGCCATGAGCAACGCCCCCGCCGTCCCCCTCGAACAACCAGGCTTAGACAGCCTGTCCAAATCGTTCGAACCCGCCGCCCTGGAAGCCCATTGGGGCCCTGAGTGGGAAAAACGCGGCTACGGCGTGGCCGGTTTCCGTGGCACGGGTGCACCTGCAGCCGACGCCCCGGCCTTCGCCATTCAACTGCCGCCGCCCAACGTGACCGGCACCCTGCACATGGGCCATGCCTTCAACCAGACCATCATGGACTCGTTGACCCGCTACCACCGCATGTTGGGCCACAACACCGCCTGGATTCCCGGCACCGACCACGCGGGCATCGCCACACAAATCGTGGTGGAGCGCCAACTGCAAGCCCAAGGCATCAGCCGCCACGACATGGGCCCCACGCCTGCCGAAGCGCGCAAGAACTTTGTGAGCAAGGTCTGGGAGTGGAAAGAAGAATCCGGCAGCACCATCACCAATCAGATGCGCCGCATGGGCGACAGCGTGGACTGGAGCCGCGAATACTTCACGATGGACCCCAAGCTGTCCCAAACCGTGACCGAAACCTTTGTGCAGCTGTATGAGCAAGGCCTGATTTACCGTGGCAAGCGCTTGGTCAATTGGGACCCGGTGTTGCAAAGTGCGGTGTCTGATCTGGAAGTGGAGAGCGCCGAAGAAGAAGGCTCGATGTGGCACATCCGCTACTACCTGGCCGATGGTTCTGGCAGCCTGACCGTCGCCACCACCCGCCCCGAAACCCTGCTGGGCGACGTGGCCGTGATGGTGCACCCCGAAGACGAGCGCTACAAACACCTCATCGGCCAGCAGGTCAACCTGCCTTTGTGCGGCCGCACCATCCCTGTGATTGCCGACGATTACGTGGACAAAGCCTTCGGCACCGGCGTGGTCAAGGTCACGCCCGCGCACGACACCAACGACTACCAAGTCGGCCAGCGCCACAAGCTGGACCTGATTTGCGTGCTGAACCTGGACGCGACCATCAACGCCAACGCCCCAGAAAAGTACCGTGGCCTGGACCGTTTTGTCGCCCGCAAGGCCGTGGTGGCTGATCTGGAAGCTGCAGGCGCTTTGGTGGAAGTCAAGAAACACAAACTCATGGTGCCGCGCTGCGCCCGCACCGGCCAGGTGATCGAGCCGATGTTGACCGACCAGTGGTTTGTGGCCATGAACCAAGTGGGCCAAGGCGACGCCACTGGCAAGAGCATCGCTCAAAAAGCCATCGACGCAGTGCAACAAGGTGATGTGCGCTTTGTGCCCGAGAACTGGGTCAACACCTACAACCAGTGGATGAACAACATCCAGGACTGGTGCATCTCGCGCCAGCTGTGGTGGGGCCATCAGATTCCCGCTTGGTACGACGAAGACGGCAAGGTGTATGTGGCCCGCAACGAAGCCGATGCGCAAGCACAAGCGGATAAGTTATCGCCAGGCAAAACGCTCAAGCGTGACGAAGACGTGTTGGACACCTGGTATTCCAGCGCCTTGGTGCCTTTCAGCACCATGGGATGGCCCAACAACGAGACGAGCACCAAGAACGCAGCTGGCGAGCGTGCTGGGCTCGGACGCAGCGACTTTGCGAGCGCAGCGAGTATGAGCAAGGCCGAGCCCGGCACGCTCGCCAGCAGAACTACCGCCAACGCCAACACCGACAACAGCCAAAGCGACTACGACCTCTACCTCCCCAGCAGCGTCCTGGTGACAGGCTACGACATCATCTTCTTCTGGGTCGCCCGGATGATCATGATGACCACGCACTTCACCGGCAAAGTGCCCTTCAAACACGTATACATCCACGGCCTGGTGCTCGACGCCCAAGGCAAGAAGATGAGCAAGTCCGAAGGCAACGTGCTGGACCCGGTAGACCTGATCGACGGCATCACGCTGGAGCCCTTGCTCGACAAACGCACCCAAGGCCTGCGCAAGCCCGAAACCGCCCCCAAGGTCCGCAAACAAACCGAAAAAGAATTCCCCGAGGGCATTCCGGCCTACGGCGCGGACGCCCTGCGCTTCACCTTCGCAGCACTCGCCAGCTTGGGCCGCAGCATCAACTTTGACTCCAAGCGCTGCGAGGGTTACCGCAACTTCTGCAACAAATTGTGGAACGCCACCCGCTTCGTGCTGATGAACTGCGAAGGCCAAGACTGCGGCTTGAAAAAGCACACCAAAGCCGAATGCCAACCCGGTGGTCCGGCGCACGGCTACATGAACTTCAGCCAAGCCGACCGCTGGATCAGCTCGCAGCTGCAACGCGTCGAAGCCGACGTGGCCAAAGGCTTTGCTGAGTACCGCTTGGACAACGTGGCCAACACGATTTACGACTTTGTGTGGAACGAGTTCTGTGACTGGTACCTCGAAATCGCCAAGGTGCAAATCAACACCGGCAACGACGCGCAGCAACGCGCCACCCGCCGCACCCTGATCCGCACGCTCGAGACCATCATGCGTTTGGCGCACCCAATCATCCCGTTCATCACCGAAGAACTTTGGCAAAAAGTGTCGGTGGTCGCGGGTCTTCCGGGTGAGTCGGTCAGCATCGCAGCCTACCCCGTGAGCCAGCCCGATCGCATCGACACAGCCGCTGATGCTCATGTGGTCAAGCTCAAGACGCTGGTGGACGCCTGCCGCAACCTGCGCGGCGAGATGAACGTCTCGCCCGCCACCCGCATGCCCTTGTATGTGCTGGGCGACACGGCCTTCATGCAAAGCGTGGCACCGGTGTTGCAGTCACTGGCCAAGCTGAGCGAAGTCAAGGTTTTTGACACCGAAGCCGAGTGGGTGGCCGCAGCCCAAGCTGCCCCCGTGGCCGTGGTGGCCGAAGCGCGCCTGTGCCTGTTCATCGAAGTCGATGCGGCCGCAGAAAAAGTTCGCCTGACCAAAGAAGCCGCTCGCTTGGAAGGCGAAATCACTAAGGCCAACGCCAAGCTTGGCAACGAGGCCTTTGTGGCAAAAGCCCCGCCAGCTGTGCTCGACGAAACCAAAAAGCGCGTGGCTGACTTCGGTGCCACGCTGGATAAAATCCGCCAGCAACTGCAACGCCTGGGCTGAAGCCCCAATTGGACAAGGAATCGACCATGAGCCACAACGTCATCCGCAAAGCCGTGTTCCCCGTAGCGGGCCTGGGCACCCGCTTTTTGCCAGCCACCAAAGCTGCCCCCAAAGAGATGCTGCCGATCGTGGACAAGCCGCTGATTCAGTACGCGGTGGAAGAAGCCTACGCGGCAGGCGTGCGCCACATGATCTTTGTCACGGGTCGCAGCAAGCGGGCCATCGAAGACCACTTTGACACCGCTTACGAGCTCGAGAGCGAACTTGAAGCAGCACACAAAGACGAGTTGCTCGCCTTGGTTCGCTCGGTGCAACCCGACGACATGGTTTGCGCTTATGTGCGGCAAAACCGCATGCTGGGCCTGGGCCACGCCGTGCTGTGCGCCGAGCCACTGGTGGGCAACGAGCCCTTTGCGGTACTGCTGGCCGACGATTTGATGGTCAACTCAGGCCCGTCCATCTTGTCCCAAATGGTCGAGGCTTACACCAAGCAAGGCCGCTCTGTATTGGCCGTGCAAGAAGTAGCGCTGGATCAGGTCAAGCGCTACGGCATCGTGGCTGGTGAACCGGCTGGTAAACAGCTCATCCGTGTCGAACAAATCGTGGAAAAACCCAGCCCCGACAAAGCGCCCTCACGCATGGGCGTGGCCGGTCGGTACATCCTGACCCCTGGCATTTTTGACGAGATCCGCAACCAGCCCACAGGCGTGGGGGGCGAGATCCAGCTGACCGATGCGATTGGCCGCTTGATGCAGCGCGAAGCGGTCTATGCCTTCCAGTACGAAGGCAAGCGCTACGACTGCGGCAGCAAGGAAGGTTTTTTGGAAGCCACGGTGGAGCTGGCTTTGCAGCACCCGCAAGTGGGCGCTTCTTTCCGTGAGTACCTCAAGGGTTTGAGTCTGTGAAAAGAATCAGCGGCGCTTGAGTGCAAACACAAACGCCGTGTCCGTCTTTTCCTGAAGCAGCAAATCGTTGCCGGTTTGACGGGCAAAGGCCTCAAAGTCCCGCCAGGCCCCCGGGTCTGTCGCCGTCACCTTGAGCACCTGGCCACTGCTCATGTCGTTGAGGGCCTTTTTGGCCTTCAAAATGGGCAGCGGGCAGTTCAATCCGCTGGTGTCAATTTCCTTGTCGATGTGCATCATGTGCCCTGATTCATTATTCGCTTTGCGCAGCACGCTCTTCCCAAGTCATGAACTTGGGCTCGATGCCAATGGTGCGCAGCCAGTCGCCCAAGGCGTAACCGGTGCCCGCAGGCCAGCAGATCAGGTCCTTGAAATCAAACATCTTGTACTCGGCCAACTCGGGTGACAAGCGCACTTCGCCTTCGGCCACCGCATGGTAGGCAATGATCACCTGGTTCATGCGCTGGAAGTCGTACACGCCGATCAACTTGAGGGCCGACACCTTCAGGTTGGTTTCTTCGGCTATCTCGCGGGTGATACCTTCTTCGGGCGTTTCACCTGCTTCCATGAAGCCGGTGATCAGCGCAAAACGCCGCCCAGGCCAAGCCGCATTGCGGGCCAACAAAATCTGGTCACCCACCTGCACAATGCCCGCCAAAACGGGCGTGGGGTTGTTCCAGTGCGTGAAGTCGCAAGCGGTGCAACGCAGGCGCATCGTCTCGCCCCCGTCTTCCATTTGCGAGAGCCAGGCCAAAGGTTGGGCACACATCGGGCAAAAACGGTATTCAGCCATGAGAACAACTCCAGTCAGGCGGGGAAAACGCCCGTAGACAAATAACGGTCACCGCGGTCACACACGATGAACACAATGGTGGCGTTTTGCGCCGTCTT
>JBIKRC010000005.1:0-19647 GCA_044349375.1 Limnohabitans sp. | reverse complement strand
TCACTTCGCAGGCGGTTTTCGCTTTGCTGATCACGAGTCCAAAGTTACGCCATTCCGCGTAGCCCAGCAGATGCTGGATGTCGCGTGCCAGCCAATACTCAACGCCAGTTTCTGTTTGTTGCGCATGTCCCTCAAAGGTGTCGGTGAGGGCTTGGACTACTTCTTTTTTCATGCTGCGTCTCCTGTTTTGACGTTGTTCAGTATGGCGTTGAATTGCACCTGCACTTTATCGCCAATTTTTTTCTATGGCGTGCACGTCGGTGAATTCGACAAAGTTCCTTGCGCCCGTATTGTTTGGCTTTGCATTTTTGGATTTTCTTCTTCATCATGGCGAAATCGTATGGCGGGTTTACCCCCAAACCCCGTGCCCAAAGGTGTGGATAAGTCCTTGCACAACTGCGCCAAGCCGCATCCTGATTGGTGTGGCGGCTGGTGCTTAAAAATTGGGCAGTGCAGGGCGCTTGTCATGAGCCTGGTGGCGGGCAAGATTGCGGCTATTCTTGTCGCTTCGCTTCCATGTCTGCACTTGTTCACCGCATGCCTGTCTCCACCATTTCCCCTGGCTTCATCGCCCTGCACAGCCACCGCTCCGAGCGGCTGGCCGACACCCTGACGGGCTGGTTGCGTGCGCACCCGTTGGATCCGCTGGAGAGCGAAGTGGTGCTGGTGCAAAGCAACGGCATGGCCGAGTGGATCAAGATCGAGTTGGCCCGCCAAAGCGGGGTGTGCGCGGCCACGCGGGTGGAGTTGCCTTCGCGCTTTTTGTGGCGCACCTACCGGCAAGTGCTGGGCACGCAGAATGTGCCGCCCGACTCGCCGCTGGACAAACTGCCCATGACTTGGCGGCTGATGGCTTTGCTGCCCGGCTGCTTGGGTGACCCTGTCTTCAAGCCCGTGGCGGGTTTTTTGCGGGGCGACGAGCCTGACCGATTGTTGCAACTGGCCAGCCGCTTGGCGGATTTGTTTGACCAGTACCAAATTTACCGCCCCGATTGGCTGCAGGACTGGGCCGCTGGGCGCGAAGTGCTGCGCAAATCGGCCGGCTCTGAGGCCTTGGCCGAAGACCAACTTTGGCAGGCCGAGTTGTGGCGGCGCGTGCTGACCACACTCGATGACAGTCAGCGCCAAGCCACCCGCCCGGCTCTGCATGCGCGGGCGCTGGCGCACCTGCAGTCTGGCCAGCCCCTGGCCAGCGCAGTGGCGCGGCGCGTGTCGGTGTTTGGCATGAGCCACATGCCGGGGCAACTGCTGCAGATGCTGGCGGCGCTGGCCGCGCACAGCCAGGTGATGCTGGCTGTGCCCAACCCGTGCCAGTACCACTGGGGCGACATCATCGACGGGCGCGAATGGCTGCAGGCCGAGCGGCGACGCCACGCTTACCGGGGCGATGCCTTGGCCCATTTGCCGATGGCGCAGATGCACCTGCACGCGCCCACGCTTCTGGCCGCTTGGGGGCGGCAGGGGCGCGACTTCATCCGCCAGCTTGACGCGTTTGACGACCTGCAAGCGGCGCAGCAACTCACGCAGTGGCCACGCCTCGACTTTTTTGACGACGTGCCTGGCGAAGACGGCACGCGCTTGCTGGCGCAGCTGCAGCGGCGCATACGCGACCTGGAGCCGTCCAGCGGCGGTGCCCCAGTGGAGCCATGGGCCCAAGGCGATGAATCGGTCGTTTTCAAAATCGCGCACAGCCCGGTGCGCGAGCTGGAGGTGTTGCACGACCAACTGCTGCAGTGGTTCCACAACCCGCCGGGCGATCAGCCTGTGTCACCCCGCGACGTGGTGGTCATGGTGCCCGACATCGAAACCATGGCCCCGGCGATCCGCGCCGTGTTTGGCCAGTACAAGCGCGCCGATGCGCGGTTCATTCCGTTCGACATTGCCGACTTGGGCGCGCAGGCGATCAGCCCGCTTATCCACGCGCACGAGTGGTTGTTGGCTTTGCCGCAGCAGCGCAGCCGCATGAGCGAGCTGGTCGAGTTGCTCGAAGTGCCCGCGCTGGCCGCCCGCTTTGGTTTGAAAGAAGACGGCCTGCCCACGCTGCTGCGCTGGATGGCGGGCTCGGGCATCCGCTGGGGCCTGTCGGCTGAGCACCGCGCAGGCCTGGGCCTGGGCGTTTGCGGCGACGACAACTCGGCGTTGTTTGGTGTGCAGCGCATGCTCATGGGCTATGCCTGCGGGGCAGACCCTGTGGATGCCGATGCACCCGGGGCCACGCCTTACCCCGAAGTGGGTGGGCTCGATGCCGAGCTGGCCGGGTCGCTGGCGCACCTGCTGCAGGCTTTGATCGACTGGTGGCAAACCTGCACGCAAGAGGCCACGCCCGCGCAATGGGCCGAGCGTGGCCGCGCCTTGCTGGCCGCGATGTTCAAGCCGCGAGACGACAACGACCGCAACGCCCTGTCTGCCTTGGACCAAGCGCTGACCGACTGGGTGCGCGCCTGTGGCCAAGCCGGCTTTGCAGAGGCCGTGCCGTTGGCCGTGGCCCGTTCGGCCTGGCTTGAAGCGCTCAAAACACCCCGCCTGGAGCAGCGCTTTCGGGCCGGGGGCGTGACCTTTTGCACGCTCATGCCGATGCGGGCGATCCCGTTCAAGGCGGTGTGCTTGCTGGGCATGAACGATGGCGACTACCCGCGCCGCAGCCCGCGCGCCGACTTTGACCTGATGCGCCTGACGGGCATGAGCCGACCCGGCGACCGCTCGCGCCGTGACGACGACCGCCAGCTCATGCTCGAAGCTTTGCTGTCAGCCCGCCAAGTGCTTTATGTCAGCTGGAGCGGCCGCAGCGTGCGCGACAACAGCGAACAACCACCGTCGGTGCTGGTGTCTCAACTGCGTGACGAGATTGACCTGCTGTGGGGCAAGGGCATGGCCACACGCCTGACCACGGTGCACCCGCTGCAGGCTTTCAGCCGCACTTATTTTGAAGAGGGCAGTGGTTTGCAGACCTACGCCAAGGAGTGGCGTGCGGCGCAGAGCACAACCCTCGTAGGAGCGGTCTCCGACCGCGAAGCCCTCGCCGAAAAACCATCGCGGTCGGAGACCGCTCCTACAGGGGCATCGGTCGCTCGGTTACCCACACTGGAATCCGCCAATGGCGTGCCCGTGATCACGCTCACCCAACTCACCCGCTTTCTGCGCAAACCTGTGGGCGCGTTTTTTCGAGAACGCTTGCAGGTGCACCTGGAGGACGAACGCAGCGAGTTGCACGACGAAGAGCTGTTTGGTCTGGCGGGTCTGGACCTGTACCAGTTGATCGACCACGAGCTGCAGCATGTGCCCACCGAACTGAGTGCCGACACCTTGCCCGCGCATGTGCAGCAGGTGGTGCATCGACTGCGCCAAGCCGGGGCCTTGCCGTTGGCGGGTGTGGGCAAGCTCGCCGCAGAACATCTCAAGGCCCGCCTGCAGGCCATGCTGGGCGCAGCGCTGCGCGAGCGGCAGGCTTACCCCGATGCGGCCGAGCGCCTGTTGGTGGACTTGGTCCACCCCCAAGTGGCCTTGCAAGACGCGCTGAGCGATGTGCGTGTGGGGGAGGGAGGTCAGATGTCCTTGCACCTGCGCGCCAGCGACCTGGCCAATCTGAAAAGCAAAACACCGCAGGCCCACCCCGACAAGCTGATCGACATTTGGCTGCTGTCGCTGGCCGCTGCTGCCATGGACCAGCCCCTGCGGTGTGTGGTGGTGGGCCGCAACGCCGTGCTGCGCATGGCCGAGCCAGAGCCAGAGGCCGCCCGCGCCCAGTTGACTGTGCTGTTGGCCGTTTGGGCCGAGGGCATGCGTTGGCCGCTGCCGCTGCCGCCCGGTGTGGCGCTGCAGTGGCTCAAAGACCCGGACAACCCCAATGCGCTGGCCGATGCCTACGAGGGCAGTGACTTCAAGCGTGCAGAAAAAGACAAAGACCCAGCGCTGGCCCGCACCTACCTCACGATGGAGGACTTGCTGGCCACAGGGCAGTTCGAGCGCCTGGCCCAAACCGTTTACGCGCCCTTGAAGGCCTGGGCCGAGCAAGCCGAGATCGAGACCTTGCCCGATGCGCCCCACGACAGCGAAGAGGGAGAGCTGGCATGAGCACCCCCCACGCCCCCAATGCCGACGCCTCCAATGCTGTCGCCCCCCACGCCCTCAATGCCCACACCTTTCCCCTGCGCGGCAGCCACCTGATCGAGGCGAGCGCTGGCACCGGCAAAACCTGGACAATTGCCGCGCTGTACGTGCGCCTGGTGCTGGGCCACGGCAATGCAGGCACAGCACCTGTGCGCCCCATGCTGCCGCAAGACGTGCTGGTGATGACCTTCACCCGCGCCGCCACTCGCGAATTGTCCGACCGCATCCGCGCCCGCCTGACCGAGGCCGCGCAGGTGTTCAGGGGTATGGCCCAAACCGACGATGACTTTCTGCAACAACTGAAAGACGAATACCCCGAAGGCGAGCTGCGCGAGCAAGCCGCTCACCGCTTGGCGCTGGCGGCGCAGGCCATGGACGACGCGGCCGTTTACACCATTGACGCTTGGTGCCAGCGCATGCTGCGCGAACATGCGTTCGACAGCGGCAGCTTGTTTGAAGAAAACCTGGTGGGCGACGAGGCCGCGCTGCGGCTCGAAGCAGTGCAGGACTACTGGCGTCAGCAGCTCTACCCCATGGGCACAGAACTGGTAACACAGGTGCTGGACGTTTGGCGCGATGTGCCCGCGCTTGAACAAGACATGCGCGCCCTGATGGCCGTGGCCTTAGCCGACGGTGCGCCCGGCACGCTGGCGCAGGTGTTCGGCGTGGCCATGGCCGAGCGCGACGCGCAACTGCAGGCCCTCAAACAGGGCTGGAACGACAAGGCCGACAACTTGTTGGGCTGGATCGAGGCGCAGCTGGTGCATCACAAATCCAGCTGGGATGGCCGCAAGCTGACGTACAAAAAATGCGCCGAGTGGTTGGCCGAGCTCAAAGACTGGACGCAAGGGCCAGAAGACGGCAAGCGCTTGGAAAAAGCCATGAAAGCCGGCTGGGCACGCTTCACACCCGAAGGCTTGATGGCTTGCCGCAAACCCGGTGAAGCGCCTGTGGACTGGCCGCCAGAGTCTCAAGCCTACGCCGATATGCAAGCCGCCTTGCAAGCCTTGCCCGATCCCACCCAAATCGCCCGCCTGCATGCCCGCACGCATGTGCTGCAGCGCATGGCCGAGCTCAAGCGGCGCAGCGGTTTGTTTGGCTTTGCCGACATGCTGCAGCGCCTCGATGTGGCGCTGGCCGATCCCGAATCGGGCGAGCGCCTCGCCCAGCGCCTGCGCGAGCAGTTTCCGGTGGCGATGATCGACGAGTTTCAGGACACCTCGCCGCTGCAGTTCCGCATCTTTGACCGCATCTACCGTACGGCCGAGAACCTGCCTGACATCGCGCTGCTGCTGATTGGCGACCCCAAACAGTCCATCTATGGTTTTCGGGGCGCAGACATCCACAGCTACTTGGCTGCGCGCCGCGCCACCGCAGGCCGCCACCATGTGCTGGGCACCAACTTCCGCTCCACCCAAGCGGTTGTGTCGGTGGTCAACCGCTGGTTCGACATGACGCCCGACGCCTTTGGCTACAAGCAAGGCGATCAAGACGATCAAGACCCGCTGCCCTTCCAGCCCGTGGGCGCGAAGGGTCGCGATGAAATCTTCAAAACCAGCGCAGGTGATGTGCAAGCCATGACCGTGGTGCACGACGCCACTTTGCGCAGCACACGCGATGCGCAGACGCATCTGTCGGCCCTGTGCGCCGAGCAAATCGTGGCCTGGCTGAGCGACCCACAAGCGCGTTTTGCCAATGCGGAAAACGGCGACAAACCCTTGCAGCCCAGAGACATTGCCGTGCTGGTGCGCACCGGCAAAGAGGCTGCGGCCGTGCGCGACGCATTGCGCGCGCGTGGCGTGGCCTCGGTGTATTTGTCAGACCGCGACTCGGTGTTTGCCAGCGACGAAGCGCAAGACCTGTACCTGTGGCTGCGCGGTGTGGCCGAGCCACAAGACATGCGCCGCGTGCGCGCCGCATTGGGCACGCGCACGGTGGGCCTGTCGCTGGCTGAGTTGTACGACCTGGCCACACAAGACGAACTGCTGGACACCCGCGCCGAGCAGATGCGCGAACTGCACCAGACCTGGCAAAGCCAGGGCGTGCTGGCCATGCTGCGCCAGTCGCTGCATGTGCTGAAGTTGGCGGGGCGCTGGCGCGGTCAGAGCGATGGCGAGCGCCGTCTGACCAATGTGCTGCACTTGGCCGAATTGCTGCAAGCGGCCAGCAGCCAGATCGATGGCGAGCAGGCGCTGATCCGCTGGCTGGCTCAGCAGATGGACGAAGCGCAGTCGGGCAACACCAGCGGTGGCGAAGAGCAAACCGTGCGGCTTGAAAGCGACGAGGACCTGGTCAAAGTCATCACCATCCACGCCAGCAAGGGCCTGGAGTACCCGGTGGTGTGCCTGCCCTTTGCGCACAGCCACCGCGTGGTCACGGCCGACAAAGCCGCCGTGCTGCAGTTGGAGGTTGGCGAGGGCGAACGCCATTGGACGCTGGACTTTGACAAGGAAGACTCCAAGCTCGCGGACCACGACCGCCTGCGTGAAGACCTGCGCCTGTGGTACGTCGCGCTCACGCGGGCGCGCCATGCGCTGTGGGTGGGCTGGAGCGCGGTCAAGTGCGGCAACGGCAAAACCTGCGTGAACCACACCTGCGCCGCCGGGCATTTGTTGAGTGGCGGTCAAGAATTGGAGGCCGCCGATTGGCTGAACAAGTTGCAAGCCCTGCAGACGGATGCGCAAGGCCAGACCTTGTTGGTGCACATGCAAGTTGCCCCCGCCCAGGTGCCGCTGACGCTGTGGCAAAAACCTGCGCACACCACCGAGTTGCGCGAGGCGCTGAGCTGCACCGCCCGAATCGACAAGTCGTGGACGATTGCGAGTTTTTCACGCCTGACGCGTGACCTGTCTTCTCAGACCTTGGCGCCCTTGGTCTTGCACCTGAACCCGCCGCGCCCCGCAGACGACGAGCCACCTGAAGATGCGGCCATGCCGATGGCCTCGGTGACCAGCCCCGGTGCTTTGGCCCCGTGGCACGGCTTTGCCAAAGGCCCCACAGCGGGCAACTTTTTGCACGACCAACTCGAATGGTTGGCGGCCGATGGCTTTGTGCTCGACGCGTCCAAGGCCGAACGCCTGAAATACCGCTGCGACAACGCCGGTTACACCGCCCAAGCCAACGATGTGCTGCAGTGGCTCAGCCGCGTGGTGGCCCAGCCTTTGCGCGGGCCCAACGCGCCGCTGAACGCGCTGGGTGCCTTGCTGCCTGAGATGGAGTTTTGGTTGCCCGCCGAGCGCCTGCATGCACGCCAGGTCGATGCCCTGTGCCAGCAGCACCTGTTGCCCGGCGTGAGCCGCCCGCAGCTGCCCGACGCGCAGCTGCACGGCATGCTGATGGGCTTTGCCGATCTGGTGTTCGAGCACGAGGGCCGCTACTGGGTGCTCGACTACAAATCGAATTACCTAGGGGCCGATGACGCTGCCTACACCGCACAGGCGCTTGATGCGGCCATGGCCCAGCACCGCTATGAAGTGCAGGCCGCGCTGTACATGCTGGCGCTGCACCGCTTGTTGCTCGCCCGTCTGGGCGATGCCTACGACCCGGCGCAGCAGCTGGGCGGTGCGGTGTATTTGTTTTTGCGCGGCATCGACGGGCCTGCGTGTGGCTGCTGCACTTTGCCTGCGCCTTTGGCGTTGCTCGATGGCCTGGATGCCATGTTGAACGAAGAGGTGGCGTGATGAACTTGAAAAAAACCTCACGCATGACGGCCGTGCCCGCCGCGCAAATGGACTGGCTTAAGGACCTGCCCGCCCAGGGCCTGACTGCTGCGCAAACTGTGCAATGGCTGAACTTGTGGACTGGCCAAGGCCTGCTGCGCCACATCGACAGCGCCTTCGCGGCGCAGGTGTTGCGCCTCGATGCCGGGGCATCGGCACCCTTGCTGGTGGCAGCGGCCGTGCTCGCCCACATGGAAGGGCGCGGCCACACCTGTCTGCCTTTGGCCGATCTTTGCCAGCCGCCCGTGGCCTTGCTGGGCTGGCCTGCGGCGGCGGTGGACGGTGCGCAGGGCCTGAAGGCTTTGTGGGCGCACATGCCCGCCACGCTGGCCGACTGGCAAGCCGCTTTGCAAGGCCACTCGTTCCCTGTTTGTTTGCGGCTTTCCAATGCCCCCGACCAAGGCCAGCCGATGGTGCTGGGTGGCCCGGCCGATATGCCGCTTTTGTACCTGCGCCGTTATGCGGGCTATGAGCAGCGCGTGGGTCAGAGCCTGCTGCAGCGTGCGGGTGAGGCATTGGCCGTGCCCGAAGCGGCGGCACGCGAATGGCTTAACCGTTTCTTTGTGACCAACCCTGAAGCGCCCAATCCCCAAGCGCACAACCTCACCGACTGGCAGAAAGTGGCCTGCGTTGTGGCGCTGCGCGCGCGTTTGTCGGTCATCACCGGTGGGCCTGGCACCGGCAAGACCTACACCGCCGCCCGTTTGCTGGCGCTGCTGTTGGCGCTGCACCCCGATGGCAGCCCGCTGCGCGTGGCGCTGGCTGCGCCCACGGGCAAGGCGGCGGCGCGCCTGAAGCAGTCGATCGACGACGCCCTGACCCGCTTGCCCGTGCCTGCCGATGCGGGCTTGGATTTAGGCGCGCTGATCGCCCGCATGGGCCCGGCGCGCACGCTGCATTCACTGCTGGGGGCGCGGCCCGACACACGCCAGTTTCGACACCACGCGGCCAACCCGCTGGATGTCGATGTGCTGATCGTGGACGAAGCCTCGATGGTGCACCTGGAAATGATGGACGCGCTGCTGCAGGCCTTGCCGCCCACGGCGCGCTTGGTGCTGTTGGGCGATAAAGACCAGCTGGCCTCGGTCGAAGCCGGTGCGGTGCTGGGCGACCTGTGCCAAGACGCGGCAGCGGGCCGTTACAGCGCGGCCACGGCGCAGTTTGTGCAAGCCGTGACGGGGCAGACCTTGCCCGCTGAATGCGTGGCCCATGCCGCGCCTGTGCTGGCCCAGCAAACCGTGATGCTGCGCCAAAGCCGCCGCTTCAAAGGCGCGATTGGCCACTTGGCGCTGGCGGTGAACCGGGGCGACGCGGCGGCGGCCCGCAAAGTTTTTGTAGGAGCGGCCTCTGGCCGCGATGGCTTGGCTGGCGATTTATCGCGGTCGGAGACCGCTCCTACAGGGCAACTTTTCCCCCTGCTGGCCCTTCAACCCGCCACTCCCCATGCGGTCTGCGTTTTGGCCTTGGGTGCGCAAGGCAAGCCGTCCTACGCCGATTACCTGCGCCTCATGCAAAAGGGCCCGGCAGGGCAGGGCGCTGAAGCGCACGCCACTTGGGTCAGCAGCGTGCTCCAGGCGTTCGAGCGCTTTCGCATTTTGTGCGCGGTGCACCAGGGCGACTGGGGTACGCAAGCACTGAATGCGGCGGTGCAAAAAGCCCTAGCCGATGCGGGCCTGCTGCACATCCAGGGCGAGTGGTACAACGGGCGTCCCGTCATGGTCACGCGCAACGATTCCCAGCTGGGCGTCTTCAACGGCGACGTGGGCGTGGTGTTGCCGGGTACCGAAGGCAAGCTCAAGGTCTGGTTTTTGGATGGTGAAGCCTTGCGCTCGGTGAGTGTTATGCGCTTGGCCCAGGTCGATACCGCGTTTGTCATGACGGTGCACAAAAGCCAGGGCTCGGAGTTCGAGCACACCGCTTTGGTGCTGCCGCCGGGCGGTGCCGAGGTGCTCAGCCGCGAGCTGGTTTACACCGGCCTCACGCGAGCACGCGAGCAGTTCACTTTGGTCGAGGCCGAAGCCGGTTTGCTCGAAGCAGCCATTCACCGCCCCAGCGTGCGCGCCAGCGGTTTGAGCCAATGGTGGGTTTGATCACTCGGGCACAGCGGTGAAGAGCTGAGCCCGAAGTCCTCAACTGGCAAAGCCTTCGCACGCGCCCGCATTTGCCTTGCCCCGGCATTCGCGCAGCAGGCGTTTGTCGCGTTCGGCTTTGCTTTCGCCTGAGCCGGACGGGGCCGGTTTGGGTGGTTTGGCTGCTTTGGGTTTTTGGGGCTTGGCCGGTTTTTCTGCAGAGGTGACGGCCGTGAAGCTGTCTGCTGCGGCGCTGGCGGGGGGCATGGCCAGCAAGCAAAGCCCCCATCCGAGGCTCGCAAGTGTTGACGATAAATGCCGTGTGTTCATGGCGATCTCCCTGTCTTTTGTTGTGGTTCTCATCATAAGCAAGCGCAGCTTTTGCGCAAGTGGCGACACATTCCATGACGGGTAGCCATTAGGATGGCAGCATGAACAAAAACACCGCCCCTTTCATGCGCCAGGCCGTCATGGACCTGGAAGAGTCTCGCATCCGTGAAGTCGCCAACGCGGGCATGGGTCGCCCCGATGTGCTGGCCTTTTGGTTTGGCGAGTCTGACGAAGTGACGCCTGACATCGTGCGCCAAGCGGCCACCGACTCGCTGCAAAAGGGCGAGACTTTTTATTCGCACAACCTGGGCCTGCCGGCGTTGCGCCAGGCGGTGTCCGATTACATGTCGGCCCTGCACGGACCCATTGGGGTGGAGCGCCTCGCCATCACCTCGGGCGGCGTGAATGCGCTCATGCTGGCCGCGCAAGCACTGATTGACGCGGGCGATGAAGTGGTTGCCGTGACACCCGTGTGGCCCAACCTGACGGCGCAGGCTTTGGTGATGGGCGCGAATTTGAAATGCGTGTCGCTGCGCCCGGTGGAAGGCCATTGGCAGCTCGACATGGCGGCGCTCAAATCCGCCATCACGCCCGCCACACGCATGCTGATCGTCAACTCACCCAACAACCCCACAGGCTGGACACTCAGCCGCGCCGAGCAGGCCGAGATTTTGGCGCACTGCCGCAGCACCGGCACCTGGGTGCTGGCCGACGAGGTGTATGAGCGTCTTTATTACGAAACCGACACGGCCAACGGCTGCGCGCCGTCATTTCTCGATGTGGCCAAGCCCGAGGATCGGCTGGTCGTGGTGCACAGCTTTTCCAAGAGCTTTTTGATGACCGGCTGGCGTTTGGGCTGGCTGGTCATGCCCGCCACCATGACGCCGCACATGGGCAAACTGATCGAATTCAACACCTCGTGCGCCTCGGTGTTCACCCAAAAAGCGGGGGAGGTGGCTTTGCAAAACACCGCCGACATCACGCCGAGAGTGGTGGCGCACCTCAAAGCTTGCCGCGAAACCCTGGTGCCGCTGTTGCAAGCCGTGCCGGGCGTGCAAGTGGCCCCGGCCAAAGGCGGCATGTACGCGTTCTTCAAGATCGACGGACACCCCGATTCGGTGCAGACTGCCAAACGCCTTGTGGCCGAGGCCGGGTTGGGCTTGGCCCCGGGCGAGGCCTTTGCCCCTGAAGCCGCTGGCTGGCTGCGCTGGTGCTTCGCGTCCAAAGACCTGGCGCGGCTGGCGCAAGGTGTAGAGCGGCTCAAAACCTGGCTGCGTCTTAACCCATCGGCTTTCGTCTGAGTCGGCCATGGCGCAGTTCGATCGGGATGTGCTGACGAGCCAAGACACGGTTTTGTAGGTCGGTGCCTTCAGGTCCGACGTCTTGAGTGCGTCACCGCCTCTTGAAAATGTCGCTCCGCGAAGGGATGGCTGTCGGACCATAAAGGCCCGACCTACAAAAAGAAGGAATGTCGGACCCTCAAGGCTCTGACCGACGAGCGGCGTTGCTTTGCGGGGCTCACATACCCCGGTTGCGCGCCAGCGGTGGGTTGCGCGAAAAATACTGCAGGATCCCGCGCAGCAGGGCATCGGTCAATTGCTTTTGATAGGCCTCGCTGCGCAGTTTTTCTTCTTCTTCCGGGTTGCTGATGAAGGCGGTCTCGACCAGCACGCTGGGGATGTCGGGGGCTTTGAGCACGGCAAAACCGGCTTGCTCGACGCGGGGTTTGTGCAACTTGCCCACACTGCCGATCTCGCGCAGCAAGCTGTTGCCCAAAGACAGGCTGTCCTTGATTTGCGCTGCGGTGCTCATGTCGAGCAAGGCGTGTTGCACCTGTGCATCTTGCCCGCCCAAGTTCACGCCGCCGATGTCGTCGGCTTTGTTTTCTTTTTGCGCCATCCAGCGCGCCGCAGCGCTCGTGGCCCCGCCCTGGCTGAGCGCGAACACGCTTGCGCCTTGCGGGCGCGGGGTGTAAAAAGCATCGGCGTGGATGCTGACAAACAAGTCAGATTGCACGCGCCGAGCTTTTTGCACGCGCACATGCAGGGGCACAAAAAAGTCAGCATCGCGCGTGAGGAACGCCCGCATGGGGCTGCCGCCCACGCTGCTGGCGTTGATGCGCTCGCTCAACATTTTGGCGATTTTGAGGACCACGTCTTTTTCGCGCGTGCCGCCTGGGCCAATGGCACCCGGGTCCTCGCCGCCATGGCCCGGGTCCAACGTGACCACGATCAGCCGGTCGGTGCGTGGTGGCTCAGGTGCCCGGCCCGGGCGGCTCGGGTTGTCCATGAAGGGGCCTTCGCTGCGGGACAGGTCGGGTCGGCGGGTCGTTGGCGCGGGCAAAGGCAAGGCACCTGCGCCGGGCTGGGTTTGCCGGGCGATCAGATCGCCCAAGGGGTCATTCACCGCGGCCGAGGCTCCGGGCAGGTTGTCCACGGCAGAAGGGGTTTTGGCCGCGGTGCGCTCCTGGATCAGTTGTTCCAGTGGGTCAATGGCCTGGCTGGGGTAGAGGTCGAGCACCAAGCGGTGAGCGTAAGGGGCCACGGGTTGCAGGCTGAAGACCTGCGGTGCAATGGGGTGCTTGAGGTCAATCACCAGGCGCACCACGTTGGCGCTGAACTGGCCCACGCGGATGCCTGCAATGTTTGGGTCAGACGCTTGCACCTTGCCCACCAGCTCGCGCAAAGCGGCGTTCAGTTGCAGGCCTTGGATGTCCACCGCCAGCCGCGGTGGTGAGGCGATGAAGGTTTGTGTGCTTTGGATGGGCGCGTCCGATTCGAGCGTGACGCGGCTGTAATCGGCTGCGGGCCAAATGCGCACCGCCAGCATGTTGGCGCCCCGAGCGATCTGTGCAGCGCCCAGGCTCAGCACCAGAAAACCCGCCTTGATCAGGCGGCGGCGGTCACTTCGCATGGTCTGCACCTTGGATCCAGGCTTGCAGCCACATGCGCCCGCGCTCTGTGCCTGTGCTGATGCGCACCTGGCGCTGGTCTTCATCGATGGCGTCGAGCGCGATCACCCAATCGGGCGGGGGCAGTTGCCCGGCCACTTTGTCGGGCCACTCCATGAGTTTGAGCCCCGGCCCAGCAAAGATGTCGCGAAAGCCCGCGTCTTCCCATTCTTGGGGGTCGTTGAATCTGTAAAAGTCAAAATGCCAGATGGGCCAGACGGCATCGCTTGTGCCCGCTGGGTTGACAACTTGGTGTGGTTCCACCACGGCGTAAGTCGGGCTTTTGATGCGCCCCGTGACCCCGGCGGCGCGCAGCAGGTGGCGCACCAGGGTGGTCTTGCCCGCGCCCAGATTGCCGCGCAGCTCGATGCGTGCATCGCGCCCGCCAGGCCAGCTTTGCAGGCCTTGCGCCAGCTGCTCGGCAAAGGCTTGGGTGTCGGCCTCATGCAGCCACAAACCCTCCCAATGCGTCGGGAGGGCGGGGCTTTCTACAATCGGTGGGTGACTGCTCAACGTACTCAAATCGACCTTCTTGAACTGTGGCCCCAAATCCAGATCTGGGCGCGTGAGTTGGGATTGTCCCAAATTGGCGTGACGGGCATCAATTTGTCCTCGGCAGAGCCCGGATTACAAGCCTGGTTGGCAGCGGGTTTTCACGGCAGCATGGGCTATATGGAAAGCCATGGCATGAAGCGCGCCCGCCCAGCCGAGCTGGTACCGGGCACGGTGAGCGTGATCACCGCCCGCATGGACTACTTGCCACAAGACACCCCGCCAGAGTGGTTGGCGCGCGAAACCGCCCGCAGCCTTAAGCCGGGGGAGGCGGTGGTCTCGCTCTATGCCCGGGGGCGTGACTACCACAAGGTCTTGCGCAGCCGCTTGCAAAAACTGCAGGACCGCATCGCCCTGGCGATTGGCCCCTTTGGCCACCGGGTGTTCACCGACTCGGCTCCGGTGCTGGAGGCCGAGCTGGCCACCCGCAGCGGCTTGGCTTGGCGCGGCAAACACACGTTGGTCCTCTCACGCGAGGCAGGGTCGATGTTTTTTCTGGGGGAGTTGTTTGTCGATTTTGCTTTGCCCGAGTCGCCCGCCACATCGGCGCATTGCGGCCAGTGCACCGCGTGCATGGACCTGTGCCCCACGCAGGCCATCGTCGGTCCCTACAAGCTCGATGCGCGGCGCTGCATTTCTTATTTGACGATTGAGCATGCCGGGCCGATCGACGAGGCCTTGCGCCCGCTGATCGGCAACCGCATTTATGGCTGCGACGATTGCCAACTGGCCTGTCCGTGGAACAAGTTTGCGCAAGTCAGCCCCTTGCCCGATTGGCAAGCGCGCGACGGTTTGGGCGCGGGCAGCATCGCTGAGCTCATGGCCTGGAATGAAGCCGAGTTTTTGCGCCACACCGAAGGCAGCGCCATCCGCCGCATCGGACACGCCCGCTGGCTGCGCAATTTGGCTTTGGCGGCGGGCAATGCGCTGGCCTCGTCGGCCCTGCTGGAAGGTGACCGCCAGGTTTTGCTGCAGGGTTTGGCTGCGCACGCAGGGCATCCGGACCCGGTGGTGCAAGAGCAGGTGGCTTGGTCGCAAGCCCAAAATGCGGCCCGACTTGCGACAAGAAGTCAGGCCTGAAGGCACCGACCTGCAAAACCGAGCCTTGGTAGGCAGCGTCAATTTTGTTCAGCCGCGCAGCACACCCAATGCGAAAGGCAAACTCAACATGCCTGCCAAGGTGGACAGTGTGACCAAAGCCGCCACATACGGCCCGTTGTAGCCCATGCGGGCGGCCAGCACATAGCAGGTGGAGGCGGTGGGCAGCGCTGAAAACGCCAGCAGGATGGTGGTTTGGACGGGGTTCAGGCCAAACAGCAGCGACAGGCCCAGCGCCATCAGGGGCATCAACACGTGTTTGATCAGCAGCACCGTGGTGCCCAGCAATTTGCCTTGGCGCAAGCTGCCCAGTTGCATGCCTGCGCCGGCCGCCATCAAACCCAGCGCCAAAGAGGCTGCACCAATGCGGCTGACGCTGGGCTCCAGCACATCGGGCATGCGAAAGCCCAGCAAGTTGGCCGCCAGGCCCGAAACGGTGCCGATGATGAGGGGGTTGCGCACCAGTTCGCGCAAAAAGCTGGTTTGGGCTTGTCGGGCCATGGGCCAGACCGCGCCAATGTTGAACAGGGGCACGCAAAAACCAATCAGCACCGCAATCATCAGCAAGCCTTCTGGCCCGGCCAGGCGTTCGGCCAGTGCCAAGCCAATAAAGGAGTTGAAGCGAAAGCCCACCTGCGCTGCCGCTGCGTGGTCGCGCCGGTCCAGATGGCGGCCCAGCACAGGCCAGTAGGGCAGGCTATAGGTCAGAGCAATAGCCCCCAGCGCCAGGCTCAGGCCCGCGCCGATCAGGCTTGCGGCGGCCGTCAGCTCCAGCGGGCTTTTCACGATGGAGTGAAACAGCAGCACCGGGAACAGGAAAAAATACACCAGACTCTCCACCTGCTGCCAGACTGGGCGGTTCAGGGCTGTGTAACGGCAGATCAGATAGCCGCACAAGATCAGGGAAAAATCAGGAAAGAGGAGTTGGGCAAAATTCACCGGGATAGGATAACCCAGCGTGGCGTATTTGTGGGCTACGGTTGTCACCTTCGATGAACTCTTGCGCAGGGTGAGGGCTTTGTGGGTTTCCCCCCTCACGCCGTGCCCCATTTTTTGCCTATCATGTGCGATCTTTTAAGGAGTTTTATCAAATGAAGCGTCGTAGTTTGGTTTCTGCAGCCGGTTTGGCTGTCACCGTGTTGGCCAGCGGATCGGTATGGGCCCAGGCTTACCCCAGCAAAACCATTCGCCTGCAGGTGCCGTTTGCACCCGGTGGCACGACCGACATCGTGGCCCGCGTGATCGCTGAGCCGCTGGGCAAAGCCCTGGGCCAAAGCGTGATCGTCGAGAACAAAGCCGGTGGCGGCGGTGTGGTGGGCGCGACCGAAACCGTGCGCGCTGTGCCCGATGGCTACAACCTGGGCATGGCCACGGTGTCGACCACGGCCGCCAACCCAGCCATCAACCCCAAGATTCCGTACAACGTGCTGACCGACTTCACGCCCATCATCAACATTGCGGCCACACCCAACGTGATCGCGGTGCACCCCAGCTTTCCGGCCAAGGACTACGCCGGTTTTGTGGCCGAGTTGAAGAAAAATCCCGGCAAATACTCGTATGCCTCGTCGGGCACAGGCGGCATCGGCCACCTGCAAACCGAGCTGTGGAAGAGCCTGGCGGGCGTTTTCATCACCCACATTCCTTACCGCGGTGCAGGCCCGGCCCTGAACGACACCGTGGCTGGCCAGGTGCCGATCATTTTTGACAACCTGCCCTCGGCGCTGCCCTTTATCCAGTCTGGCCGTTTAGTGCCCATCGTGGTGGCCGCGCCCCAGCGCCTGTCGCAACTGCCCAATGTGCCCACCTTCAAGGATGTCGGTCTGGAGCCCGTCAACCGCATGGCTTACTACGGCATCCTGGGTCCCAAGAATCTGCCCAAAGAGGTGGTTGACAAGATCAGCGCGGGTGTGAAAAAAGCCTTGCAAGAGCCGGGCGTGACCAAGCGCATCAACGACACCGGTTCTTTGGTGGTGGCCAACACGCCTGAAGAGTTCACGGCCCAGATCAAGGCCGAGTTCGAGGTCTACAAAAAGGTGGTGGACCAGCAAAAACTCAAGCTGGACTGATTTCAGTCCATGCACGAGGCCAGCCAGAGCGCCATCGACCGATTTGCCGAGGCCCTTTGGCTTGAGGACGGACTGTCCGCCAACACCTTGGCGGCTTACCGTCTCGATTTGTCCCTCTACGCCACCTGGTTGTTTTTGACGCACAGGCTGGCGCTGGAGGGGACCGAAGAACACCACCTGCAGGCGTACTTTGCCGAGCGCCATGGCCAGACCAAGGCGACATCGGCCAACCGCAGGTTGACGGTGTTCAAGCGGTTTTTTCGTTGGGCGCTGCGCGAACGCCTGGTTCAATCCGATCCCACCTTGCGCATGCTGGCGGCCAAACAGGCGCTGCGCGTGCCCAAAACGCTGGGCGAGGCGCAGGTCGATGCGTTGTTGTCTGCGCCCGATATCACCACCCCGCTGGGCCTGCGTGACCGCGCCATGTTGGAGTTGATGTACGCCAGTGGTTTGCGTGTCAGCGAGTTGGTGAGCCTCAAGACCCTGCATGTCTCGCTCAATGAGGGGGTACTGCGCATCATGGGCAAGGGCAGCAAAGAGCGTTTGGTGCCTTTTGGCGAAGAGGCGCGTGAATGGTTGCAGCGCTACATGGGCCAGGCCAGACCGGCCATGTTGGGCCAGCGACAAACCCAAGACCTGTTCGTCACCACCAGTGGCAGCACACCCGGCACAGCGATGTCGCGCGTCATGTTCTGGAGCTTGGTCAAGCGCTACGCGATCGACGCTGGCATCACCGCGCCGCTGTCACCCCACACGCTGCGCCACGCCTTTGCCACGCATTTGCTCAACCATGGGGCCGACTTGCGCGCCGTGCAGATGCTGCTGGGCCATGCCGACATCTCCACCACCACCATCTACACCCATGTGGCGCGTGAGCGGCTCAAGACGCTGCATGCGCAGCACCACCCGAGGGGTTAGCCCAGCGCTGTCAACTCGGCCTCTTCAAACCCCGCCAGCCGCCTCGCCGCCATGTTGAACGGCGGGCGCAGTTTGGGGGCATCGTATTGCGCAATCAGCTCGGCATAGGTTTGCACCGGGTCCAGGCCGCGCTCGGCGCACAGATAGCGGTACCAGCGGTTGCCTGCGGCCACATGGCCGATTTCGTCTTCCAGGATGATGTCGAGGATCTCACCCGCCCGGTGGTCGCCCACGCTCACCAGCTTGTTTTTGACGCCGGGTGAGGCGTCCAAGCCCCGTGCTTCCATGGTGCGGGGCACGATGCCAATGCGGGCCAGCAAATCGCCTTGCGTGCGCTCCGCCATGTCCCACAGCGTGTTGTGGGCTGGAAAGTCACCATAGTCAAAACCCATGCTCACCAAGTGCTCGCGCAGCAACAAGAAGTGCTTGGCTTCTTCTTGGGCAATGCGCACCCAGTCGGTGTAAAAGGCCTCGGGCATGCCTGCAAAGCGCCAGACCACGTCGAGCGCCAAGTCGATGGCGTTGAGCTCGATGTGGGCGATCGAATGCACCAGCATGGCCCGGCCTTCGGGCGTGGCCATGGATTTGGCTTTGAGCTGGGTGTGGGGCACCAGCACCGGTCGGGCGGTACGGCCGGGGCCAGCAGTGGGGGCGCTCAGGCAGTCGTCCGCGCCCACGGGCAGGCTCAAGTCCAGTGCCAAAGTGGCCTTGGCCTTCAGGTTCGGATCGGTTTGTGCCCAATGGAGCAGAGCGGCGGTGCGCAGGGTGTGCATGGTGATCGGTGGCTGCGCCCACAGCAGGTGGTGGGCATCTCTACAATTGTAGGTTTTCAAAACCCCAACACCGACAGGAGAGACCCATGGCCCTTTACCAACTGGATGATCAAAGCCCCGATGTGGCCGACAGCGCCTGGGTGGCTGACAACGCGCAGGTCATGGGCGCGGTAAAGATCGCGGCCGATGCCAGCATCTGGTTTGGCGTGACGGTGCGCGGCGACACCGAGACCATCGAGATTGGCGAGGGCAGCAACATCCAGGACGGCAGTGTGATGCACGCTGACCACGGCAAGCCAATCAAGATCGGCAAGCACGTCACGGTGGGCCACATGGTCATGCTGCACGGTTGCACCATTGGCGACGAGTCGCTGATTGGCATCGGCGCTGTGGTCCTCAATGGCGCCAAAATCGGCAAAAACTGTTTGGTGGGTGCCGGCTCGTTGGTGACCGAGGGCAAGGAGTTTCCCGATGGCTCCATGATCATGGGCACGCCCGCCAAGGTGGTGCGCGAACTCAGTTCCGAGCAGATCGAAGGCTTGCGCCAAAGTGCCAGCCATTATGTAGAAAACGCCCGCCGCTTCAAGGCAGGCCTGAAAAAAATCGGCTGATTTTTTCGATCATATTGTTGGCCTGACCGAACGCTTTTTAACTTTTGAGGATCGGCCCCACGGGGCTGTAGATTGCACTTTGTCCGAACTCCATAAATTCATTTTCGAAGGCCTGCCTGTGCGGGGCATGCTGGTGCGTTTGACCGACGCTTGGCAAGATATTCTGGCGCGTCGCGCTGCCAATTCCGAGACTGGTGCTTACCCCGCACCCGTGCGCCAGTTGTTGGGTGAGATGGCGGCGGCGGGCGTGCTGATGCAGGGCAACATCAAGTTCAACGGTGCTTTGGTGCTGCAGATTTTTGGTGACGGCCCGGTGAAGTTGGGCGTGGTCGAGGTGCAACCCGACTTGAGCCTGCGCGCCACCTGCACCCAGGTGGGCAAAGTGGCCGATAGCGCAACATTGAGCCAGATGGTCAACGTGAACAACGAAGGCCGCTGCGCCATCACGCTCGAC
>JBIKRC010000147.1:0-5471 GCA_044349375.1 Limnohabitans sp. | reverse complement strand
ACAGCACCGCGACCAACTCGGGCGCTTTCAAGCCGGGCAACTCACGGGCGATGAGTTCAAACCCCTGCGCCTGCAAAACGGCTGGTATGTGCAGCGCTACGCCCCCATGCTGCGCGTGGCCGTGCCTTACGGCGAAATCTCGGCACCCCAGCTCAAAGTGCTGGCCCAAATCGCACGCGAGTACGACACCCCCGACGCCGCCTTGCTGGCCGAGGCTCAGGCCACGCAAGACAAAATTGCGGGCTTGGCCCCCAAGCTGACCACCAATTACGGTCACTTCACCACCCGCCAAAACGTGCAGTTCAACTGGATTCCCCTGTCTCAATCAGCCGACGTGATGGACCTCTTGGCCACCGTGAACCTGCACGGCATTCAGACCAGCGGCAACTGCATCCGCAACACCACCACCGACGAGCTGGCCGGTGTGGCCGTGGACGAAGTCGTCGATCCCCGGCCATACGCCGAGCTGATTCGACAATGGAGCACGCTGCACCCCGAATTCGCTTTCTTGCCCCGCAAATTCAAAATTGCCATCACCGGCGCTCAAGAAGACCGCGCCGCCATTGGCTGGCACGACGTGGGCTTGCAGATGGTCAAGAACGCCGCTGGCGAAGTGGGTTTTAAGGTGCTGGTGGGCGGCGGCATGGGCCGCACCCCGGTGGTGGGCACGCAAATCCGCGAGTTCCTGCCCTGGAACCAGATCATGAATTACCTTGAAGCCGTGATCCGCGTCTACAACCGCTGGGGCCGCCGCGACAACCTGTACAAGGCGCGCATCAAGATTTTGGTCAAGGCCGAAGGCCAGCGTTACTTTGACGAAGTCGAGGCCGAGTACCAAGAGATTCTGGTCAAGGACGGCGGCCTGCACACCATCCCGCAAGCCGAGTTCGACCGCGTGGCCGCCTGCTTTGCCGCGCCCGCGTTGCACCTGCCAAACGATGCGTCATGGGCCGCCAAGGCCGAAGCCAATGTCAGCATCGAAGCGGCCAAAACGCCCGCCTTTGCCCGCTGGATCGCGCAAAACGTCAAACCCCACCAAAACCCCGCACTGCGCGCCGTGAGCCTGTCGTTCAAGCGCGTGGGCCAGGCCCCCGGAGACGCCACGGCCGATCAGCTGGACGCCGCCGCCGCGCTGGTGGAAAAGTACTCCGCTGGCGAAGCCCGCGTGACGCACACCCAAAACCTGGTGCTGCCCTGGGTGCGCCTGGACCAATTGCACGCCCTGTGGCTTGAAGCCAAGGTCCTCGGCTTGGCCCAGCCGAACATCGGTTTGCTGACCGACATGATCGCCTGCCCCGGCGGCGACTATTGCGCCCTGGCCAATGCCCGCTCCCTGCCATTGGCTGCCGCCATCACCGAGCGTTACCAAGACCTGGACGAGCTAAACGACCTGGGCCACATCGACTTTCACATCAGCGGCTGCATCAACTCTTGTGGTCACCACCACTCGGGCCACATCGGCATCTTGGGTGTCGACAAAGACGGCAAGGAGTGGTACCAGGTCACGTTGGGCGGCTCGGACGGCAAAGACCTGTCAGGCCCCACCACCCCCGGCAAAGTGGTCGGCCCTTCGTTCTCGTCGTTCGAAGTGCCCGACGTGATCGAGGCGATTTTGGACACGTACAAAGCCGTGCGCCAGCCCTTACTGGGCCGCCACGAATACTTCATCGAAACCTTGCGCCGTGTGGGCCAGGACCCATTCAAGGCAGCGGCCAATGCAGCACGCCAGCCTGTAGCCGACGAACAAACTGCTTGATCTCCCCTTGTAGGAGACCACCCCGTGGGCGATGGCCTGCAAACCACAACACAAAAAACGACCATGAACATCATTTCTGCCCAAGAACACCAGACCGTTGATTCGAATGCGGCCATCACACTGGCCAACGACGCCGACCCGCGAACACTCGACCTGAATGGCGTGACGCGCATCGACCTGCAGTTCCCCAAATTCACCGACGGCCGCGCTTACAGTCAAGCCTTTTTGTTGCGCCGCCGCCTGGGCTTTGCGGGCGAATTGCGCGCCACGGGTGATGTGCTGATCGACCAATTGGTGCAAATGCAGCGCACCGGTTTTGACGTGGCCGTGCTGCGCGAAGGCGTGGACGCGTCGGCGGCGCAACGCCAATTCGAGCGCTTTGCCGGGTTCTACCAAGGCTCTGCGGTCGGAACGCAACCACCCTTTGCCCTCAACCCCTGATGAGCTCCAGCTTTTTTTCATCCCGCAATGCCCCAGCCAAAGCCACAGAGCTGCACGCCAAGGCCAGCCCTGACTTTGCCGCCAAGTTGGCAGAGACCCAGGCTTTGCTTCAACGTGCTGCCGCCGAATTTGCGCCCGTGACCCAAGCCTCCAGCCTGGGCGCCGAAGATGTGGTGATCACGCACTTGATCAACTGCCTGCAGCTCGACATCCCGGTGTTTGTGCTGGAGACCGGCGCGCTGCACACCGAGACCCTGGCCTTGTTGGAGCGCACGCAGGCGCATTCGCGTGCACCCATCAAAGTGTTCCGTCCGGTGCCCGAATCCGTCATCCAGTTCGTGCGCCAAAAAGGCCAGGACGCGATTTACAAGTCCATGGAACTGCGCAAAGCGTGCTGCGGTGTGCGCAAGATGGAGCCGCTGGCCCGTGCCTTGATGGGCCAACGCGCCTGGATCACCGGTCTGCGCCAAGAGCAATCCAACGCCCGCGCCGAGGTGCCCCTGCTGGACAGCAGCGAAGAAACCAGCAAAAACCTGGCCAAGTTCAACCCGCTGGCCCGGTGGACCTGGGGGGACGTGTGGCATTACATCGCCACACACCAAGTGGACTACAACCCGCTGCACGACCAGTTCTTCCCGAGCATCGGCTGCGCCCCTTGCACCCGTGCCATCAGCCTGGGCGAAGAGTTCCGCGCAGGCCGCTGGTGGTGGGAAGACGAGGCGGCCAAGGAATGTGGCTTGCACGTCAAGACATGAATCCCCGTAGGAGCGGTCTCTGACCGCGATCCATTCGGCAAGCTTTTCGCGGTCAGAGACCGCTCCTACAAAACGAGAAACTCACATGACCGCCATCACCCCAACCGAACTGCACACCCTGAGCAACGCACACCTGGACGCGCTGGAAGAAGAAACCATCTTCATCCTGCGTGAAGTGGCCGCCGCCTTCGAGCGCCCCACCCTGCTGTTTTCCGGCGGCAAAGATTCGCTGGTCATGCTCAAGTGCGCCGAAAAAGCCTTCGGAGGCAAAACAAGCCCCTCCGGTAGCGGCCGCATCCCCTACCCCCTGCTCATGATCGACACCGGCCACAACTTCCAGGAAGTGACCGACTTCCGAGATTCACGCGCCAAAGAACTGGGTGCCGAGCTGATCGTGCGCAGCGTGGAAGACTCCATGAAACGCGGCACCGTACGTCTGGCCCATCCCGGCGAGAGCCGCAACGTGCACCAGTCGGTGACCTTGCTCGAAGCCATCGAAGAGTTCGGTTTTGACGCGCTGATCGGCGGTGCCCGCCGCGACGAAGAAAAGGCCCGCGCCAAAGAGCGCATCTTTTCGCACCGCGACAGCTTTGGCCAGTGGCAGCCCAAGGCCCAGCGCCCCGAGCTGTGGACCCTGTTCAACCACAAACTGCAACCCGGTGAGCACTTCCGCGTATTCCCCATCAGCAACTGGACCGAGCTGGACGTGTGGCAGTACATCGCCCGCGAACGCATTGCGCTGCCGTCGATTTACTACACCCACAAACGCGAAGTGGTGGACCGCCGGGGCCTCTTGGTGCCGGTGACCGAGCTGACCCCGCCCAAAGACGGCGAAGAAGTGGTGGTGCGCGACGTGCGCTTTCGCACCGTGGGCGACATCACCTGCACTTGCCCGGTGGAAAGCACGGCCTCTACCCCTGAGCAGATCGTGATCGAGACGCTGGCCGCCGATGTGAGCGAACGCGGCGCGACCCGCATGGACGACAAAACGTCCGAGGCTTCGATGGAAAAACGCAAGAAAGACGGGTACTTTTAATGAACGCACTGAAATTCATCACCTGCGGCTCGGTCGACGACGGCAAGAGCACACTGATTGGCCGCTTGTTGGTCGACACCAAGGCCGTGCTGCAAGACCACTTGGCAGGCGTTCAGCGCTCAGGAGAAACCGACCTGGCCCTGCTGACCGACGGCCTGAGTGCCGAGCGTGAGCAAGGCATCACCATCGACGTGGCCTACCGCTACTTCAACACCGAATCGCGCAAGTTCATCATCGGCGACACGCCCGGCCACGAGCAGTACACCCGCAACATGGTCACCGCGGCATCCAGCGCCGACGCCGCTGTGGTGCTCGTCGACGCCATCAAGCTCGACTGGGCCAACCCGGATTTGCAACTGCTGCCGCAAACCCGCCGCCATTCGCTGCTGGTGAATATGCTGCGCGTGCCATCCATCGTCTTCGCCATCAACAAGCTCGACGCCGTGGCCGACCCGGCCATGGCTTACCAAAACATTGCAGGCGCATTGAACCAATTCGCCCAAGAAGCGGGCATCACCATCGCGGCCATGGTCCCTGTGTCGGCCCTCAAGGGCTGGAACGTGGTGACCACCGACAACAACGACCAAACCGACTGGTGCGGCTACACCGGCCCCAGCCTTTTGAGCATCCTCGAAGACCTGCCCGTCACCCCGGCAGAGACCGAAGTGGCTTTCAGCTTCCCGGTGCAGTGGGTTGAAAAATTTCACGACTCCGGCGTCACCACCCAAGGCCGCCGCGTGTTCTGGGGCCGCGTGGCCACGGGCAGCATCGCGCCGGGCCAGACCATCAAGGTCTTCCCCAGCGGCCAGACCGCTGTGGTCTCGCAAGTGCTGTCGGCCACCCGACAGCCCCAAAACAAACCCGCTGGCCACAGCGCAGGCCTCGTGCTCGACCGCGAAGTGGACGTGTCGCGCGGCGACTGGCTGCTGGCAGAACACGGCAGCCCCGAAGGCCAGCGCCAGCTGAGCGCCACCGTCGCCTGGATGGACGATGAGCCTCTGGTCGCAGGTCGCCTGTATTGGGCGCTGCACGGTCACCGCTGGGTCAAAGTGAAAGTACAACGCGTGGTGCACCGCCTGAACGTGAACACCCTGGCCAAAGAAGAGGCCACCGAGCTGCCCCCCAACGCCATCGGCCATGTGACCTTGGCCCTGCAAGAGCCTCTGGCCACCCTGCCCTTTGCGCAGTCGCGCATTTTGGGCGCGCTGGTGCTGGTGGACACCGCCAGCCACAAGACCTCTGGGGCTGTGCTGGTGAACTGAAAGGCCACCCCCAGTCTGGTGCCCAAAGCCCTGTTGACCTCATAGACACAGCCAGCCTTGGGCCCGGGCGGCCCTGAATCCCCCTTAAAATGTCGGCTCTGCGTGGTTTGGCTGCGCAAAACTCTTTCACTCCAAGTCCATCATGACCCACGTTGTTTCCGAATCCTGTATCCAATGCAAATACACCGACTGTGTGGACGTTTGCCCCGTGGATTGCTTTC
>JBIKRC010000397.1:0-5510 GCA_044349375.1 Limnohabitans sp. | reverse complement strand
TGAAACTCCAACGGCTTTGACCTCGTCAGGTTGGATGCCGGACTTCTCCAATAGCTCTGCAATGATGGCGCATACGTTGTCCCACCATTGATTGGGATCTTCCTCTGCCCAGCCCGCGTGACGGTGTGAAAGCGAAACGGGTCTGCTGGCCAAAGCCAGATGTTCAGACGGCATGCGGATCAAAATGCCGATCGTTGAGGTCGTCCCAATATCAAGGCCGATTACGCATGTCATTGGTAATCACCGCGTCGTCACAGACTGTTGACCCGGTCCATGAACCGCTTGACGCGGTCACCATCTACCGAGTTCCACGTCACGCCATCAACCTTGAAGTGCGTGCCAACGATACAACCATCTGCAAGTGACAGGATGTCCTTGACTGTTTCCAACGTGACGCCGGTATTGGCAAAAACAGGAACCTTGCCTTCCAGCGCTTCGGCCACCCGCTGCAAGTCGGACGTGTTGACTCCTTGCCCAGTCAATGCTCCAGAGACCAGGATCCCGTCTGCCAGTGACGAAAAAACCGCACTGCGGGCGCGCAGTTCAATGGGCCGACGGTCGAGCGAGTCGGCAAATTCGGCATTGATGTTGAACAAGAGCTTTAGGTCGTCGCGACCTACGTTGCGCCTTAGTCGCAGTGCGGTGGCGGCATCGGGCTTCCATAGGCCCATGTCCGAAGCGAACACACCCGTGAAGATCTCTCGCACGAATGATGCCCCAGTGGCCGCGGCGATCGCCACACTGGCCGTAGGATCCCAAAGCCAATTCACACCAAAAGGAATTGTCAGCATAGGTTTGACAGCCGTGATCACGGCTGTCATCGCGGCCACGCCTTCGGCGGGTGCCTGCAGTTGGTAGGGGCGGTCGTTCTCGTTGCCAAACATGATTGCGTCCACGCCGCCAGCCTGTAGGCGCTCCACGTCTGCAATAACTCCGTCGATTAGACCGTTCATGCCGCGTTTAAAGTCGTACAAAGGGGTTCCAGGCAGAGCGCCTATGTGCGCCATGCCTATGACGGCTTTCTTGCGTGAACCAAAAAAATCAAACAGCATTGAAACGTCCTTATTCGATTAACTTCGAACACATTCGAACACTGTATCACTCTTTTTATGGTTGCACCAGTCGAATGCTGCCACAGCACAATGCCGACAAAATGAGTGCGATCGGTGGATGCCCAAATCCTTGAAGGTTGAGCCACTTTCTTTGATCTTGCAGTGTTGACGTCGCCCCCTCACTGTCAAAATTCAATAGGCTTTTGTTCAGGCTTTGACAGCATGAAGGTCAATCAGCTCTTTGTGAACTATTGCTGTTTTGCTAAAAATGGGCTAATCAAGAGCGCGTTGGTTTTAAATAAAAAAGTTTTCAAATATTGATTTAACTCTAGCCATCTGCTAAGTGAAATCCTGCATGGACAAAAAAAATCAAATCTTGCTTAATGCGAAATCTTTGAATGACATATCCAAATGAAAAACGCACAAACAACCATGCTCCGCAGTGATTGGAAAAATGCCAAGCCCAATGAAGTACGTGAAGCAGTTAGAAGCGGCAATTGGAAAGGTGTCACGCACGGCATGGCTCGAGGGCACATTCATGCCAACATGGCGATCGTCCAGAAAATTCATGCCTTTGATTTTTTGCGCTTTTGTTTGTTGAACCCAAAGCCATGCCCACTGATCGAAGTTTTGGATGCCGGCAATCCCAATCCTCGTTTTTGCGCCAAGGATGCGGATGTAAGAACTGACCTGTCGAGCTACAGAATCTTTTCTCAGGGCAAACTCATCGAAGAGGTCCCCTCATTAGAGAACCATTGGAAAAATGATCACGTGACATTTCTCATGGGCTGCAGTCTTTCATTCGACCAGGCCATGCTGGAAGCAGGCATTCCGCTGCGCCATTTGGAAAATGAGAATGGGCGCATTGGTGTGTATCAATCCAACATACCTTGTACCTCTGCTGGAATTTTCAGCGGAAATATGGTTGTCAGCATGCGGCCCACAAAAAGAAAACTGTTGATGCAAACCATCGAGGTAACGTCAAAGTACCCGATCGCGCATGGGGCACCGATCCACATTGGGAATCCTCAAGACATTGGCATCCATGATCTTGCCAACATTCACTCTGGAGGGTACAACCGAGTTCAAGACGATGAAATCCCGGTTTTTTGGGCTTGTGGCGTGACACCGCAATCCATCGCCATGTCCTCCGGCATCGACATGATCACGCACACAACGGGACACATGTTCATGACTGATTTAACACTCAAATCAGCGCAAAGTTTATCTTGATGTTGCTTTATTTGTGATTGGATATTTTCTATGTATCGTTTAATTTTTTCATTCGTCTTCGCGTTCAGCCTGAACCTTTGCGCATTCGCTCAAGTAGACACTTACCCCAATAAGCCGATTCGCCTCGTTGTGCCATTTCCACCAGGGGGGACCATCGAAGCCATGTCACGTGTGATTGGTGAAGAAATGACAAAAAATTGGGGACAACCCATACTGGTTGACTCCAAACCCGGGGCCTCCGGCAACATTGGCGTGCAGTTGGTTGCCAACTCACCGCCAGACGGATACACCTTGGTTTTTGGTACTCAAGGAACTCATGGCACCAACTCGATTTTGTTCAAAGACGTCCGCTTTGATCCCTTCAAAGATTTCGAGCCCATCACCATGGTTGCGGATGCCCCACTCATACTGGTCGTCAATCCCAAAATGCCAGTTAACAATGTGAATGAATTGGTGTCTTATGTCAAAAAGCAACCCGCAGGACTTGACTACGCTTCAGCAAGTTCCGGCGGAGGCGCGCACATTGCTGGAGAGATGTTTGCAAAAGCAGCCAACCTCAAACTCGTGCATGTGCCGTACAAAGGCAGTGGGCCAGCGCGTACAGATTTAATTGCAGGGCACATTTCTTTCATGTTTGACAACATCGGCTCGTCCCTTCCCTCCGCACGTTCTGGCCAATTGCGCGCACTGGCCGTCACAGGTGCCAAACGTACCCCATCAGCCCCCGAGTTGCCAACCATGGCTGAGGCAGGCATAGATGGGGTCGTCATTGATACTTGGTACGCCATCTATGCTCCAGCAGGCACGCCCGCTTCGATTGTTCAAAAATTAAACACAGAGATCGTGCGTGTTTTGAAGTTGCCTCAAGTGATAGCCAGATTTAAAACAATGGGCTTGGACATTGTTGCGGGGACATCCTCGGAGTTGGCTTCTCGCATGAAATCGGACGTCGGCAGGTATGCGAAAACGATTGCGGATGCCGGTATCAAGGTGGACTAAGGGATGGTCTGAACAATTCGCTGCAGCGAATGCCAAATGGCCGCTGACTTTCAAATCGTGCGTTTTCTGCCAAGTCAGTCCAGCAAGTCGGTGTTTTTTGCACCACTTTGACCTTGGCTGTCCCTGTGCCCTGCCATTTGCCTTGGTTCCAGACGCACTCATTGTTCCCGCCGAGCACGATTCGACAAGAATTAGGGCAGTGCCGATCGTGGTGTGACCAGACTGTTCATCGGGCACGTAAGGGGCAGGCTGAAATCGGCGCCCCTGATCAAATCGTGAACGGCGTCAACAGTGTTGGCTAAACTGATTGTATTGAACCCGCTGTGGGTGTCAGTGTTACTGCAAGCCAATAAAAAAAGCAATCATTGTTAGTTTAGCCGCAAGGATGCGATGAATTCACCCAAAACGCCTTTTTACAAGCCATCCCGAACTGCCGCAAGCCATGCGCCGATGCGTCAGGCCTCGCAGCGCAAACGACGCCAACTGACCATATGCCTCCTGTTGGCGTTGGTCGTGCTGTTCATTTACCCTGGCCTGCGCGATCGCCTGAATGCACGGGACTACTTACAGCGTTTGGCACCCGGCAAGATTCTCGTCGCCACTCCAAAACTGTATGGGCAAATGTTCAGAGATACCGAATTATTGATCGTGCAACACGACGAGGAGGGCACCCGCGCGCTGGTGCTGGGGGTACCCTTGGCGGCGGGTTTGGATCGCATGAGACAGATTCAGTACCCGCAGCGCAAAGAGTTGATGGACGCAGCCCAGCCAGCAGATTTTTGGGGTGGCCCGCTGAAATTGAACAAGCCATTGACACTCAGCGCCAACCAACTTGTCAGCAGTGATCCTGGTACCAAATCATTGAGCGAGGAATCAATTTCCGTGGGCAATAACACCCTGCAGGTGCACCAAACAAGCACCCTGGAAGGCGAGATCGAAACGACGTCGGCTGTAACCTTTAGGGGCTATGCTGGCTGGTACCCTGGCCAATTGGCCCGCGAACTCCGCGATGGGCGTTGGCAAGTGCTGAACGCCTCTGTTCCGGTCGTAGAACGCCACCTGGCCCAATTGTTCAATACCATCGCCCCCTAAGAAAAAGTTTATGGTCACTGATGCTGTCCCCACGCAGTCTGGTTGTCACGCAAATTTAGCGATTGAGGCCAGCAATATTCATAAAGGCTTTCTCAACATGCCAGTGCTGAAAGGCCTGAACCTTGAGTTGCAAGCAGCTTCGGTATTTGCTTTACTCGGCCCCAATGGTGCAGGCAAGTCGACCTTGATCAGCTTGCTCACAGGCGTTGCGCGCGCAGATCAAGGTCGTCTGCGCATCCTCGGCATAGATCCGGCTGAAGACCCTCTTGCCGTCAAACGTCTGATCGGCGTGGTGCCAGAAGAATTGGCCTTGTTCGAACGCCTGACGGGGCGCCAACAGTTGCACTTTTGCGCCAAGCTGCACGGACTGGACCGAACAACCAGCGAACAGCGCTGCGAAGAATTACTGCGCCTGACCGATCTGGTATCTGCGGGTAACCAGCTCATTGGCACCTATTCAAAAGGGATGCGGCGGCGCCTCGCAATAGCGGCCGCCTTGATTCATGGCCCAGCGCTGGTGTTTCTGGATGAACCTTTTGATGGCATTGATGTCATTGCCGCTGGCGTCATACGCGAACTGCTCCAAGAGTTGCGGCGCGCGCAGGTCAGTCTGTTGTTGACGACCCATATTCTCGAAATCGCTGATCGGATTGCGACGCATGCAGGCTTTTTGTATGACGGCCGCTTGCTGGATCAAGGGCCCGTCGCCGCGTTGACCGAAAAATACCAGCGCGCCAATTTGGAGGGTGTTTTCGAGTCTTTGATTCCGCTACCGAACAGCCAGGGACACCGCTTGAGTTTCTATCAACCTCGGCATGCTGAGCCGCTATGACGACAGACTCAGATCGTTATCATCCAAATGCTGCGGCGCCCTTGCCCAGCTTTATCGGCCATTTGTCCTTGCTTTGGAAAACACGCAAGCAGCTTTCACAACAAGACCTGGGCCTCTACCCATCTTACTTACAACGACTGATCAGTGTGCTAGCCCTGGTCCCAGCCTTGTCCATGGGTCTCTTGAGCTATTTGTTCATAACACACCCTTCGATTTCAGTGTCTATCGAAGTCAGTCAGTTCTATCTCAACTTGCTGTGTTTCGTGACCGCGATGCAATGGATCACCTGGCCGGTGCTTTCG
>JBIKRC010000146.1:0-5517 GCA_044349375.1 Limnohabitans sp. | reverse complement strand
GGCCTGTACGAATGAACGTATTTGGCAGGGGAAGAAGGACTCGAACCTTCGCATGCTGGAATCAAAATCCAGTGCCTTAACCAACTTGGCGACTCCCCTACACGGGTTGACCGCTGAAACAGCGATCGACCGATCAACTATCGCTGGATGCCCAAGCAATCAAGGGATGGGCTTCCAAATTACTGCAAAGCCGGGCCAGAAAGTGGTCAGGGACCGAAACTTTCGTGGTGCTGTCCATGCAATGGGCAAACACGGCACTGCCGGAACCCGTCATTCTGGATTTGAGACCGGCTTGGTTGAGGGCTTGAAGGGCTTGCTCAACACCGGGGCACAAAGCCTGCGCAACGGATTGCAGGTCATTGTGACCGAAGTCATATGTCTCTGCAGCGAAGTTCGACATTGTAGCAGCGTTTGTGTCGCGTTTGAGGTCTGGATGGGCAAAAATTTGAGAAGTATCGATGCCTTGGGGCGGCTTGACCACCCAAAACCGGGCGGCAGGCAGTTCGATCGGAGTGATTTTTTCGCCCACGCCTTCGACCCAGGCGTTGTGACCGCGCAGGAAAAATGGCACGTCGGCGCCCAGTTGAAGTCCCAACTTTTCCAATGCGGGCAGTTTCAGTTTCAGACCCCACAAGCGGTTGAGTGCCAGCAGGCAGGTGGCCGCATCGGAGGAGCCGCCGCCCATGCCCGCTTGCGCAGGGATTTGTTTTTCAACCGCAATGTGCACGCCATCGGTGCAGCCGGCGTGGTTTTGCAGCAGCTGCGCTGCGCGGGTGATCAGGTCCTGGGCGGGCAGGGCAAGGGTGAGGTCTTCGCGGCTGATGACGCCACCAGGACGCTTTTCAAAATGAAGCGTGTCGCACCAGTCGATCAGCATGAAGACCGATTGCAGTTCATGGTACCCATCAGGGCGACGGCCCGTGACGTGCAAAAACAAATTCAGTTTGGCCGGTGCAGGCACATCGTGCAGCGATTTCATAGGGTGATTATCGCCAGGCCTGGGGTGCCCGAAAAAAAGGCCGGCTCAGCGGTCCAGCGCGATGCGCAGTACCGCACCGGGGCTGGGTTCGCGCCGCTCTGCGTTGATGCGGCCTTGGGCGTGTGCCGTCAAGTCGACTTGCCAGCCGGGTGCCTCGGCGGGACGGCCCGCCAACCACTCGAACAAAGCCGCTATGGGCAGTTCGGTGCCCGTCAGGCGAGCCCCCAGCCTTTGCAGGCTCGGGCTGTCCACTTGTTGCTGGCCTTGCGTCAGGCGTGCGCCTTGGGGCGTCCATTCCAGGCGGGCCAGAGTGGTGCCGATGGGGCTGAGCAAGACCATCTCGCCGGCTTGGGCCGAGCCTTGCAGCTCGAAACCGGCACTCAGCGATTCTGGTGGATCCTTGAGCACCTGAATGGCCATGCGCCCGGACCAATAGGCGTTGGCGTCCATGGGGGTCATGCGGGGTGTAGCGCAGCCTGCAGCCAGTAAAACGCTGGACAAGGCCAGCGCCAAAACCCGTCGCCGACCGTTGCTGATGGGCTCTTTGGCGAGTGCGCAGGGCTTCATGGCTTGAATTCGAAGCGCTTCAAGGTTTCGGCCAAGGTGTCGTTGTCGGCTTTGAGCAGCAAACCTTCGCGCCAGATCGCCCCGGCTTCCGGACGCTGTCCCATGACCCACAACACTTCACCCAGATGGGCTGCAATTTCTGCGTCAGGGCGGGCTTTGTAGGCCGCCTGCAATATTTTGAGTGCCTCGGCATATTGGCCTTGGCGAAACGCGACCCAGCCCAAGCTGTCCTGGATGTAGGCATCGTCGGGGGCCAGCTGCAGGGCCTGCGTGATCAGTCGGCGGGCTTCAACGAGACGGATGTTGCGATCGGCCAGGGAGTAACCCAGGGCGTTGAAGGCCTGGGGATCTTCGGGTTTGAGTTTGATCAGATCACGCAGCAGGCTTTCCATTTCGTCAAAGCGTTTGAGCTTTTCGTTGACCAAGGCCATCTCCGACATCAAGTCGGTGTTTTGCGGCTGAGCATTGAGGGCTTGTTTGACCACGGTGTAAGCCTCGTCCAATTGCTTGTTGTCCCGCAACCACATGGACTGCACCAAAATTTTGCGCGTGGCCTGATCAGCATTGGTGGTTTTGATTTGCGCGAGCACCTGTCGTGCTTCTTCCTTGCGCCCTTGCTGTGTGAGCAAGTCGGCGCGGCGGCTGGCCAGCTTGATGGGGTCTGCGTTGGCCGGCACCTGGGCCAGCCATTGCTCTGCTTGCGGCAGTTGACCTTGGCGCTGCGCCATCTGGGCCAAGGCCATCAGGGCCTCGGCCAGTCCGGTGGGCGTTTCCTTGTCCTGGCTGGCTTGGGCCAGTTCCACGTGCTTGCGCAGTTTTTCCTCAGCCTGGGCCAGCTGGCCAGTTTCTTGCAGCAGCAAACCATGCACCAGCCAGCCATCGGCGAAGGCGGGGTGTTCTGCGTTCAGGCGGACAAGTTGACGCAAGGCTTCGGCCTGCTGGGATTGGGAGATAAGGTGCCGTGCATAGCCCATTCTCAATTCAGGCTGCACCGGGCCTTGCATGGCTTGTGCCAACAAGGGCTTCATCTCAGCCGGTGCCGCACCGGCCAAGCTCAGTGCCAGGATCAGGGGCCCAGGGGCCGATGCATCGGCCGCGCGTCCCTGGCGAGTGGCCTCAATGGCCAGTGCCAGTTGGCCAGCGTCGCGCCGCATGCGCCCGACGGAGGTCCATGCAGTGGCGGCTGTGTTGCTTTGTTTCAAGGCCAAAGTCAGGGCTTTTTCGACGGTGTCTGCGGCCATCTTCTTGTCTTGCACTCTGGCAAAAATGCGCGGCACGGAGGCGATGGCGTCATTTTGTTCTGCCGCAGGCAACTCCCGGATCGAGACGCTCAGGGCCTGCCCGGCTTCGTCCACCCGGTTCAGGGCCAGCAAAATTTGCAAGATGTACCGATTGGCTTCTGTGGCTTTGGGGGTGGCGCTCTTCCATGCCTGTGCCGCTTGCAAAGCCGATTCGCCCGAGCGCGATTGCAAGGCCAGATCGACGGCGCGTTGGAACAGTGCCGGATCGCGGGTTTTGCGTGCGGCGTCCAGGATGAAGGAAAACCCACTGCCCGGCGAGCCGCTGCGCACGCTCAATTCGCCCAACAGCAATTGGTAAAACAAAGCGGCATCGAGCGCGGATTGTTGAGGGGCGCCCTTTTCCTTGAGCGGACTGGGGGTGCTTGTGATCGGCTTGGCCGGTTGCGCCCAAGCGCTCCAGACGCAAGTGGAGATGAGGGCAAGTCGAAACCAGAATTTCATGGCTTCATCATAATCCAGCCACCCCCTCGCGCGAACCGCGCGGCTCAAGTCCCTTTTTGCCCCAGAGCCCATGCCCGAACTCCCCGAAGTTGAAGTCACACGCCGCAGTTTTGCCGACCGCATCGCCTCGGCCCACATTTTGGCGCTGCAGCTGGGCAAACCCCTGCGCTGGCCGCTGGGCGCGCCCGCTGCCAGCCTGGTGGGGCGGCAAATCTGGGGCGTGCGCAGGCGCGGCAAATACCTGCTGCTGGATCTGGACCAAGGCCTGCTTCTGGTGCATCTGGGCATGTCGGGCAGCCTGAACTTCGCCCCTGTGCAGCCCGAAGCCGGCCCGCACGACCACATGGATCTGGTGACCGACCGGGGCGTGTTGCGCCTACACGACCCGCGCCGCTTCGGGGCGGTGGTCTGGGCGCCGGGTGAAGATTCACCGCAAGCACAAAAGCTGCTGGGGCGGCTGGGTGTGGAGCCCTTGAGTGCCCAGTTCGATGTGGCGGCTTTTGCTCAAGCCCTGAAGAAACGCCAGTCGGCCATCAAACAGGTTTTGCTGGCGGGGGATGAGGTGGTGGGCGTGGGCAATATTTACGCTTCGGAGGCCTTGTTCATGGCGGGCATTCGACCCACGACCAAGGCTTCGCGTCTGACCAAACCCCGGGTGGCTCGGCTGCATGCGGCCATCATTCAGGTGCTGAACCGCGCGGTGGAGCAAGGAGGCAGCTCGCTCAAGGATTTTGTGAGCGCCGAAGGCCGCACCGGTTATTTTCAGCTGGAAGCCGCGGTGTATGGCCGTGCTGGTGAGCCCTGTCGGGTGTGCACCACAAGCATCAAGTCCATGCTGCAAGGCCAGCGCACCACCTTTTACTGCCCCACATGCCAGAAACCATGATGACTTTGCCCAAAGGGTTTGCCCGCTGCATGGTCGATTGGCAGCGCCTGCACGGCCGCCAAAGCCTGCCTTGGCAAAACACCCAGGACCCTTACCGCGTTTGGCTGTCCGAAATCATGTTGCAGCAAACGCAGGTGAGCACGGTGCTGGACTACTTTCCCCGGTTTCTGGGCCGTTTTCCGGATGTGGCGGCTTTGGCCGCTGCGCAGCAAGACGATGTGCTGGCGCTATGGAGCGGCCTGGGTTATTACAGCCGCGCCCGCAACCTGCACAAATGCGCCCAGGAGGTGATGGGGCGTTTTGGCGGGGCTTTTCCGCGCCGCGCCGAAGACCTGCAAACCTTGCCCGGCATTGGCCGATCGACCGCAGCGGCCATTGCGGCTTTTTGCTTTCAGGAGCGGGCCGCCATCTTGGACGGTAATGTCAAACGTGTGTTGACCCGTGTGCTGGGCTACGGCGAGGACCTGGCGGTGGGCAAAAACGAAAAAGCCCTGTGGGCGCTGGCGCAAGACCTGTTGCCCGAGCAAGCTGCCGACATGCCGCGCTACACCCAGGCCCTGATGGACCTGGGCGCCACCGTGTGTTTGCCGCGCAAGACCCAGTGTGAGCGTTGTCCTGTGAGTGCAGGGTGCCAAGCCCGAGCGCGGGGAGAGCCGCTGGCTTATCCCGTCAAAACCCGCAAGCTCAAACGCAGCAGCGCCACCTTGTGGTTGCTGTGGGCGGTCAATGCGCAAGGCCAGGTGTGGTTGCAAAAGCGGCCGGACACGGGCATTTGGGCGGGCTTGTTCAGCTTGCCTGTTTTTGAATCGGAAGCGGATTTGCTGGCTGCCTGGACACAGGGCGGGGAGCCGCGATACATCGCGTCCTGGAAACATGTGCTCACGCACCGCGATCTGCACTTGCATCCGATTCACAGGCTTGGGTCTGAGGAATTTCCTCCGGTTTGTGAAGGGCAGTGGGTGGATGCCCATGTCTGGCCAGATTTGGGTTTGCCCGCACCCATTCGGGCCTTGTTGGGTTCTTGAAAACGAACTCGGCGCTGGTTCTGGAATTCAACAATCCGTAATGCATTTCGTTTAGGTAAAATCACTTCATTCATTGATCGGAGAAATTTCCATGTCCAAAGCACCCACCAAAGCCCCAACGAAGGCTTTTGCCAGCCAGGCCGACCTGACCGAAAAGAAGATCACTTTCGAGCAACTCAGCCAACACTGCTGGGCCTACACCGCCGAGGGTGACCCCAACTCGGGCGTGATCATCGGGGACCGTTTCATCATGGTGAGCGACGCCACGGCCACCCCGGCCATGGCGCAAGACCTGATCAAAAAGATCCGCACCGTCAG
>JBIKRC010000145.1:0-5543 GCA_044349375.1 Limnohabitans sp. | reverse complement strand
GGTGTTGCCCGAGGTGGCCTCGATCAGGGTGTCACCCGGCTTGATTTCGCCGCGCTCTTCGGCCCGGCGGATCATGGACAAAGCAGGACGATCCTTGACCGAGCCCGCCGGGTTGTTGCCCTCGAGCTTGCCCAAAATCACGTTGCTACGGGCTGCCATGTCGGCAGCACCCAATCGCTGCAAAGCCACCAAAGGTGTTTTGCCGATCGCATCTTCAATGGTTGGATAAATCATGCCATTAATGTGCCATAATTCGGGTCTTCACAAATACCGCCCGGGTGGTGAAATTGGTAGACTCAGGGGACTCAAAATCCCCCGCCGCAAGGCGTGCCGGTTCGAGTCCGGCCCCGGGCACCAAAATCAAAGCCACAAGTTCACACGAACTTGTGGCTTTTTTATTGTCTTTGACCTGTGCTCAGGACTGAGTCAATCGATCCCCGCACTCCACCGGTCGTTCCAATTGCGCTCAATCTGCCGGCGGTCGCGTTTGGTGGGTCGGCCTTGCTCGATGCTCAACGCCGGCTCGCGTGACAAGCGGTGCTGCTCGGCGGCTTTAATGCGGGCCTCTGTGCTTTCTGGCGTTTCTTCGTACAGCAATTGCGCCACGGGTGCCGGGCCACGCACACCGCTCACGCCCAAGACCCGCACCGTGCGCTCCACCGCGCCTTGGCGCAGGCGCACCGTATCGCCTGCCTTGACTTCGCGCGAGGCCTTGGCGTCCTGGCCATTGACCTGCACGCGGTTCTTGCCGATTTCTTCGCTGGCGATGCTGCGGGTTTTGAAAAAACGTGCGGCCCACAGCCATTTGTCGATGCGCAAGGAATTCATCGCAGAGGGTCCAGAAAATATCAGATCAGCTGGCCTTGTGGGCTCAGGCCATCGCGCACATGCGGGTACCGCAGCTTGAGCCGCAGTTCCTGCTTCATGCGCGTGTTGTCCAGTCGCCGGGACTCGCTCATGAAGCTCAGCAGCATCAAGGGCAAGGCTGAGCTGGCTTGGTCACGCGGCAGGCGGGGCGGTTTGGGCAGGCCAAACAGGCCGGCGGCCAAATCAAAATAATCGCCCATTTTCAGATCGGTGTCGTCCGTCACGTTGACCACACGCTGGGGTTTACCGCGCCACAGCGCTGCCGCACAAGCGCGCGCCAGGTCGTTGGCGTGGATGTGGTTGGTGTACACATCGTCTTTGGCCGCCAGCACCGGCGTGCCCTTGAGCAAGCGCTCACGGGGCGTGCCGCCTTCTCGGTCGGCCGCATAGATACCGGGAATGCGCAACACGCTCACCCGCACACCGCTGCGCCCCAAAAACCGCATCAGGTTTTCCGCATCCACACGGCGCTGGGCGCGGGGTGTGTGCGGGTTCACAGCCCGGGTTTCATCCACCCGCTGCCCGCCGCAGTCACCATACACACCCGTGGTTGAACCGTAAACCAGCGCCAGCGGGGGCGTGCGCAAACGCAAAGCGCGCACCAGCACCAAGCTGCGCGGATCACGCTCGGACGGACCCGCACGGTCTGTCGGCGGAGGCGCCAGGTGAATCACGCGGTGGGCGATGCCCGCCAAGCGTTGAATACTCGCGGGATCGTCCAAGTTGCCCAGCAAAGGCGTGATGCCGCAAGCGCGCAGCAAACGCACGCGATCAGGCGAAGAAGTCAGCGCCATCAGGCGAACGCGTTGGCTTTGCGGCGCCCCCAGCTGGCCCGCCGTGCGCAGCCCCACGTCGCCACAGCCCACGATCAAAACACGCTGGCGACGAAAGCGGGCAGGCAGCGCGCCCAAAGGGGTTTGGTTTGAAGGCAAAATCAGGGGTTCCGGGTCAATTGCAACCCCTCAAGGATACCCAAAAGATGAGCTTTCAGATTTCCGTGCAGCCCAGTGGCCGCAGCTTCACCGCCGACGCCAACGAAACCCTGCTGGCCGCAGGCATCCGCCAAGGCATCGGCCTGCCCTATGGCTGCAAGGACGGCGCTTGCGGTTCGTGCAAGTGCAAAAAAGTTTCGGGCACTGTGGTGCATGGCCCGCACCAGTCCAAAGCCCTGAGCGACGAAGAAGAAGCCCAAGGCCTGGTGCTGACCTGCTGCGCCACGGCCCAAAGCGATGTGGTGCTCGAATCGAAACAAGTCACCGCTGAAGGTGGCCTGCCCGTGAAAAAGATGCCGGTGCGCGTGGTCACACTGGAGAAAAAATCACACGACGTGATCGTGCTCAAACTGCAACTGCCCGCCAACGACGTGATGAAGTTCCACGCAGGCCAATACATCGAGTTTTTGTTGCGCGATGGCTCGCGCCGCAGCTACAGCATGGCCAATGCGCCCCACACCCTCGAAGTGGCCCCGCCCACGGTGGAGCTGCACATCCGCCACATGCCCGGCGGCAAGTTCACCGACCCGGTGTTCACCACCATGAAGGAAAAAGACATCCTGCGCGCCGAAGGCCCGTATGGCAGCTTTTACCTGCGCGAAGACAGCAACAAGCCGATCGTGCTGCTGGCCTCGGGCACGGGCTTTGCGCCCATCAAGGCGCTGATCGAGCACATGCAGCACCGCGGCATCACACGGCCCGCCACGCTGTACTGGGGCGGCCGCCGCCCTTCTGATCTGTACATGGCCGATTGGGTGGAGGCCCGCCTGGCCGAGATGCCCAACCTGCGTTATGTGCCCGTGATCTCGAACGCCGAAGCGCAAGACCAATGGACTGGCCGCACCGGCTTTGTGCACCAGGCGGTGCTGCAGGACTTCCCCGATCTGTCAGGCCATCAGGTCTACGCCTGCGGCGCGCCCATCGTGGTGGATTCGGCCAAGCGCGACTATGTGGCCCAAGGCGGTTTGCCCGAAGAAGAGTTCTACGCCGATTCATTCACCTCCGAGGCTGACAAAGCCAAAGCCTGAACCCCTTCTTTCTGGAGCCCCTCATGACTTTGATCACCCGCCGCCAATTCACTGCTGCCTCAATCGCCCTCTCGGCCCCGGCCTGGGCTCAGGGCAAAACAATCCGCATCATCGTGCCCTATGCACCGGGTGGCCCCATCGACGTCACGGCGCGCGCCTTGGCCGAGCGCGTGAAAGACAGTCTGGGCACCGTCATCATTGAAAACCGCCCCGGCGCGGGTGGCAACTTGGGCGCGGACCTGGTGGCCAAAGCCGCACCCGATGGCCTGACAATCGGCATCGCCGCCACGGCCACGCACGCCATCAACCCTTGGCTGTTCGCCAAAATGCCTTACGACGCCACCCGAGACTTTGCGCCCATCACGCAAATGCTGCGCGTGCCCAATGTGCTGGTGATGAACGCCGAAACCGCACAGCGCCTGAAGATCAACACGCTGGCCGATTTGGTGGCGTATGCCAAGGCCAACCCCGCCAAACTGAACTTTGGCTCCGGTGGCAACGGCAGCGCGGGGCATTTGGCGGGCGAGATGTTCAAACGCGCTGCTGGCATTTTTGCGGTGCACATTCCCTACAACGGTGGCAACCCCGCGCAGCTGGCTTTGTTGTCGGGGCAGGTCGACTTCAACTTCGACAACCTGGCCACAGCGGCGGCCAACATCAAGGCAGGCCGACTCAAAGCCTTGGCCGTCACCACTGCACAGCGCAGCAACGCCCTGCCCGATATCCCGAGCATGAGCGAAACCCTGAAAGACTTTTCGATCGACACTTGGTGGGGTTTGGTGGCGCCTGCGGCCACGCCCCGCGATGTGGTGGACCGCCTGAACAAAGCTTTTGTGGCCGCACTGCAAGCCCCGGAGACCAAAACTCGTTTTGGTCAACTGATGGCCGAACCCGTGGGCAACACGCCCGAACAATTTGGTGCGTTCATGAAGCAGGAGTTGACGCGCTACGAAAGCGTGGTCAAGGCCAGCGGCGCTCGGGTTGATTGATCACTCGCCCAGATAAGCTGCGCGCACTTTAGGGTCTGCCAGCATCTCCTTGCCCACGCCCGTCATGGTGATGAGGCCCGAGTCCATCACATAACCGCGATCGGCAATCGCCAGCGCACGGCTGGCATTTTGCTCCACCAGCAGCACCGTCACGCCCTGGGCGTACACATCGCGCACCACCTCAAAAATCTTGTCCACCATGATGGGCGACAAGCCCATGGAGGGCTCATCGAGCAGCAAGACCTTGGGGCGGCTCATCAGGGCACGGCCCATGGCCAACATCTGCTGCTCGCCGCCCGACATGGTGCCCGCCAGCTGGTCTTTGCGCTCACGCAGGCGCGGGAAGATGGTGAACATCTTTTCGATGTCGTCGGCAATGCCTGCATTGTCCGAGCGGATGTACGCGCCCATTTGCAGGTTTTCGGTGATGGTCATGCGGGTGAACACGCCGCGGCCTTCCGGCACCATGGCCAGGCCTTGCTTGACCAGATCCCAGGGACCTTGGCCCTTGATGCTTTTGCCCAAGTACTCGATGTCGCCCACTTGCAAGGGCAAGGTGCCGGTGATGGCTTTCATGGTGGTGGTTTTGCCAGCGCCATTCGATCCGATCAACGAGACCAGCTCGCCCTCGCGCACCTCCAAGCTCACGCCCTTGACCGCCTGAATGCCGCCGTAGCCCACTTGCAGGTCTTTGACTTTCAAAAGAACATTGGCCATCTCAGTGCCCTCCCGTGCCCAGATAGGCTTCAATCACTTTGTCATTTTTCTGCACATCGGCGGGCGTGCCTTCGGCAATCTGCTTGCCGTAGTCGAGCACCGTGACGCGATCACACAAGCCCATGACCAACTTCACATCGTGTTCGATCAACAAAATGGTGCGGTTGTCTTTGCGGATCTGATCGATCAACTCGCGCAACTGAATTTTCTCGGTCGCGTTCATGCCGGCAGCAGGTTCGTCGAGGGCAATCAGCTGCGGATCAGTGGCCAAGGCGCGGGCGATTTCCAGGCGCCGCTGGTCGCCATACGACAGCGTGCGGGCTTTGTAGTCGGCGTATTTGCCGATGCCCACGTAGTCGAGCAGCTCTTGCGCACGCTGGGCAATGGCAGCCTCTTCGGCCTTGAAGCCGGGCGTGCGAAAAATCGCGCCCAGCAAGCCCGAATGGGTGCGCACATGGCGACCCACCATCACGTTTTCAAGCGCCGTCATTTCGGCGAACAAACGGATGTTCTGGAACGTGCGGGCAATGCCCGCCTTGGCCACTTCGTGCACCGCTGTGGGCTGGTAGGGCTTGCCTGCAAGCTCAAAAGTGCCGCTGTCTGGCGTGTACAAACCAGTGATCACGTTGAAAAACGTGGTCTTGCCCGCGCCGTTGGGGCCGATCAGGCCATAGACCTGACCGCGCTGGATGGTGATGCCCACGTCAGAAAGGGCCTGCAGGCCACCGAATCGTTTGGAGATGCCTGAGACGTTGAGAACCGTGTCTTGGTTGGCGGTTGGATTCATGGTCTGCTCCTTCATTTCGTCGTGAGCGATTTGCCATGCTCAGGCGAAGGCCACAGCCCGCGAGGCCGCATCAACATGATCACGATCATGGCCAGGGCCACCAGCAACTGGCGCAAGATGGCCGCGTCGAGGCGCCCCCCGGTCATCTCCTGCAAGGGGCCGG
>JBIKRC010000144.1:0-5560 GCA_044349375.1 Limnohabitans sp. | reverse complement strand
AGGGTGGTGAAGGTTTTGGAGGCGATCAGGAACAGCGTGTTCTCAGCCTTCAGGCCCTTGAGCACGGCAGCCAATTCATGCCCGTCCACATTCGACACAAAGTGAAAGCGTTTGCCGGGGATCACGAAGTCTTGCAGCGCCAGAACCGCCATCTGCGGCCCCAGGTCCGAGCCACCGATGCCGATGTTCACCACGTCGGTGATCTGCGCATCGGCGCGGATCTGCTCGGCATAGGTCAGCATGGGCTTGAGGGTGTCATGTACCAACTTAAGAGGTGCGGCCAGATCACCTCCCAAAGAGCCTTCGGGCTGGCGCAGCAGCCAGTGCATCACAGCGCGGCCCTCGGTGCTGTTGATCGGCTCGCCCCGGAACATGGCATCGCGGTGCGCCGCAAGGCCGGTTTGGCGGGCCAATTCGATCAACAAGGCTTCAGTGGCGGCATCGGTGTGGTTTTTGGACAGGTCGGCCCAAATGTACGGCGCAGCAAGGCTCAGGCGCTTGACGCGTTCAGGGTCCAGCGCAAAAGCGGATCGCAAGTCAAAGCTTTTGAAGGTGTTCGCATGAACCTGCAAAGCTTTCCATGCAGCGGTCTGGTCACAACGCATCTCAGCCCTTTTGCATCAGCACTTCAAGCTTGACCGCATCGGCGCAAAAAGCGCGAATGCCCTCGGCCAGCTTTTCGGTGGCCATGGCATCTTCATTGAGTGCCAAGCGGAAAGAGGCTTCGTCATAACGCACAGCGGGCAGGTCCATCGCCTGGGCCGCAGCGGCATCCAAAGCCTGGCCCAACGGCGCTTCGGTGGCGGCCAACTGGGCCAGTAGCTCGGGGCTGATGGTCAGCAAATCGCAACCGGCCAGTGCGGTGATTTGCCCCATGTTGCGGAACGATGCGCCCATGACTTCGGTTTTGATGCCGTTCTTTTTGTAGTGGTTGAAGATGGCCCGAACCGACTGCACACCGGGGTCGTTCGCACCCGACATGGCCGCTTCGTCCCAAGCTGCGCCTGCGCTCTTTTTGTGCCAGTCGTAAATGCGGCCCACAAAGGGCGAGATCAGTTGCACCTTGGCCTGGCCACACGCCACGGCCTGGCAAAACGCAAACAACAGCGTCAGGTTGCAGCGGATGCCCTCGCGCTGCAGCTCGGCTGCCGCTTGAATGCCTTCCCAGGTCGAAGCGATCTTGATCAGCACGCGCTCGCGCGGGATGCCCTGCGCCTCGTACAGCGCCATGATGCGGCGCGCCCGCGCCACGGTGGCAGCCGTGTCAAAGCTCAAACGGGCATCGACTTCGGTGGACACGCGGCCAGGAATGGTCTTCAAAATCTCGCAGCCAAACCGCACCAACAGGTGGTCCATCACCACGTCCAGTGGCTGGCCCCGGTGCGCGGCCACGGCCTCGGTCAGCAGGGGCGCGTATTCAGGCTTTTGCACGGCCTTCAAGATCAAGGACGGGTTAGTCGTCGCATCTTGTGGCTGAAACTGTGCCAACTGTTTGAAGTCGCCGGTATCGGCTACCACGGTCGTGAATTGTTTGAGGGCGTCGAGTTGGTTCATGGGGGCATTTCAAAACAGACTTGAATTATCGATGAAACAAAGTTACATTACAAATCAATTTTTTATGTAACTCAAGAACAGCATGGCTTTTGATCTGGTTTTCTTCGGCGGCACGGGCGATCTGGTGTGGCGCAAACTCATGCCCGCGCTGCTTCAGGCCTTTCGCCATGACACCTTGCCTGAAGGCGGCCGCATCATCGGCGTGGGCCGCGACGACCTGAGCGACGAGCAATACCGGCAGCGAATCCAGTCACGCTTTGAGCAAGTCGAAGGCGACAAACGGCCCAACCCTGAAGAATTTGCCCGCTTTGCCAGCCTGCTGTGCTACGTGCGCGTGGACCTGTCCAAGCCTGAGTCCTACGCGGCCTTGGCCAGTCGCCTCGCCGAGCGCGACACTGACCATGTGGTGATGTACCTGTCCACCGCGCCCAGCCTGTTCACCACCGTGTGCGAACAACTCGCCGCCAATGGTCTGAACACGCCCAAGACCCGCATCGTGCTGGAAAAACCGCTGGGCCACGACCTGGCCTCCAACCGCGCCATCAACCACGCGGTGGGCCTGGCCTTCAAAGAGCAGCAGGTCTTTCGCATCGACCACTACCTAGGCAAGCCTGCAGTGCAAAACCTGTTTGCCATGCGCTTTGGCAACGCCCTGTTTGAGCCCCTGTGGCGGCGCGAGCACATCGCCAACATCCAGATCACCATGTCCGAAGAGCTGGGCGTGGAAAAACGCGGCGGTTTTTACGAGACCACCGGCGCCCTGCGCGACATGGTGCAAAACCACGCGCTGCAGCTGCTGTGCGCCATTGCGATGGAGCCACCCATCAACGCGCACGCCGACGCCATCCGCGACGAAAAACTCAAAGTGCTTCGCGCACTGAAGCGCTGGACACCCGAGACCCTGAGCCAACACGTCATCCGTGGCCAGTACAGCGCGGGCAACACCGAAGGCAAAGCGGTGCCTGGCTACTGCGAAGAGCCAGGCGTGAACCCGCAAAGCAGCACCGAAACCTTTGTGGCCCTGCGCACCGAAATCGCCAACTGGCGCTGGGCGGGCGTGCCGTTTTACATCCGAACCGGCAAGCGCATGGCTTCGCGTGAGGCGCACATCAACATCAATTTCCGCCCCACGCCGCACGAAATTTTCAAAAGCCCGGTGGGCCAGGTCAACAAATTGGTGATCCACCTGCAACCCAAAGACGGGCTGGAGCTGCACCTGTTTGCCCAAGGCCAAAGCAAACGGGGCCAAGGCAGCGGCGGCGCCACTTTGAGCCCGGTGCACCTGGACCTGGACTTTGACAAACGCTTTGGCAGCCAACGCGTGGGCGCTTACGAGCGCTTGCTGCTCGATGTGCTCGATGGTCGCCTGAACCTTTTTGTGCGCAGCGACGAACAAGAAGAAGCCTGGCGCTGGGTCGAGCCCATCTTGCAACACTGGCAGGGTGACAACAACGGTCCGCGCCCTTATGCCGCAGGCACTTGGGGCCCCAGCGCATCGAGTGCCATGATTGCGCGCGACGGCTTTTGCTGGTCCGAAGAAAGCTAAAAGGAATTCCACCATGCTCGACCGAATCAAAGCCTCCCTGCCCTCGCTGGCGCCAGCCGAGCAACGCGTGGGCAAACTGGTGCTGGCCGACCCGCGCGCCTTTGCCAAGCTGCCTGTGACGGAGTTGGCAGACCGTGCCCATGTCAGCAAACCCACCGTGGTGCGCTTTTGCCGCAGCGTGGGTTACGACGGCCTGTCCGACTTCAAGCTCAAACTCGCAGGCAGCGTGAGTGAGGGCGTGCCCTTCATCCACCGCAGTGTGGACGCGGACGACAAAACCAGCGACATCGCGGTCAAGGTGATCGACAACACCGTGGCCGCATTTTTGAAGTACCGCAACGACGCCAGCTCTTTTGCGCTGGAACACGCCGCGCAAGCCCTGGCATCCACCCAGAAAACCAACCGCCGCATCGAGTTTTATGGCGTGGGCAACTCCGGCATCGTGGCGCAAGACGCGCAGCACAAATTCTTCCGCCTGGGCGTCAACGCCATCGCCTACAGCGACGGCCACATGCAAGTCATGAGCGCATCGATGCTCCGGCCCGGCGACTGCGCGGTGATCATCTCCAACTCGGGCCGCACCCGCGACTTGATGGACGCCTGCGACATCGCCAAAAAACAAGGCGCCACAACCATTGTCATCACCGCCAGCGGCTCACCCCTGGCCAGCGCCGGGCACATCCACTTGACGGCCGACCACCCCGAGGGCTACGACAAATACAGCCCCATGGTCTCGCGATTACTGCACCTGCTCATCATCGACATCCTTGCCACCACCGTGGCCCTGAGGATTGGTGAAGCGCTGCAACCTGCGCTGCGGGACATGAAGAAAAACCTGAGCAGCAAGCGCTACACCTGAAGGGCCCAGCCTTCAAGGGTTCATCGCGCCCAATCCATAAAAAGTCAATCAGCGCAAATGGGCCGTCTCAGGCAGCAGGCCAACTCAGGCGAATGGCTGTGCCGCGCCCATCGGCCAAGGGGCTGTGCACACCGACTTGCGCCCCGTGCTGGCTCGCAATTTCTTTCACAATGGCCAGGCCCAGGCCGCTGCCCGCAACACCCGAAGGCGCGGCGCGGTAAAAGCGCTCGAACACATGGGCCTGGTGCTCAGGCGCGATGCCCAGGCCATCGTCCTCCACTTCAAGCCAACGGTCCCCGACCCGCACCGTGATGTGTGTGCCAGCAGGGCCGTGGTGAATGGCGTTGTCGATCAGGTTGCTCAAGGCCTCGTGCAGTAACAGGTCTACGCCTTGCACCTCGCATTGCGCCACCTGCACCTCCAGGCCCAGGTCATCGCCCAGCTGGTGGGCACGCATCAGGTGCTCTTGCGTCACGCGCCGGGCCAGCGCCACCAGGTCCACACTTTGCGGGCTGTGCATTTCGCGGGCGTGCTCGACCCGTGTCATGGCCAGCAGTTGCTCGGTCAGGCGCACGGCGTCGTCGGTGGTTTGCCTGGCCGCAGACAGCAAAGCCTGCGCCTGATTGGGTTCGGCATTGCGCTGGGCCAGCGCCAGCTGGGTTTTGAGGGCCGTGAGGGGCGTGCGCAACTGGTGCGCAGCGTTGTCCAAAAATCGCTTGCGAATGTCGATCAAGCGGCCCAATCGGTCCAGATAGCTGTTCAGGGTCTCGATCAGGGGCCGCAACTCGCGTGGCAAGTCCGGCGGCTGAATGGGTGAAAAGTCGTCGTCGGCCTTGTTCGCCAATTGCTGGCGAAACGCCTCCAGTGGCCGGATGCCACGCTGAACCCCCCAGATCACCAAAATTGCAGCCGCCAACAGCAACAAGCCCTGACTGCCCAAGGTGTCCCACAAAATGTTCTGAATCAATTGCTGACGCGCCTCCATGGTTTCGGCCACGGTGATCTTGATCAGCGGCTCGCTCAGGCCAGCGTCCTCCATGACGTGCGTGAGTTGGGCCAGGCGCACTGGCTGGTTCAGGTACACCCCGTCGTCGAACTGCACCAAGGCAAAGTACTTCACGGCCGACTGCGTGCGCACAGGCGCATCGGGCAAAGCCGCCACACCGGCCAAGTACTGACCTGCGGGGGTGGCGACTTTGTAAAACAATCGCGAGCCGGTGTGGTTTTCAAACAAATAGCCTGCGGCCTTCATCACGTCCAGCTGCAGGCGACCATCGCGCCAAGCCAGCTCTTCGGCCAAGGTCCGTGCGGCCAGATACAAAGACCTGTCATACGCCTCGTTGGCTGCTTGCACCGCATTGCCATAGCCCACCCAAGCGTTAACGCCGATCAACGCGGCCAGCGGCAGCAAGATCCAACTGAGCAAACGCCTGCGCAGCGACGCCACGGCGCGAATCGAATGCGTTGGCGTTGTGGTCATGCGCTGCCCGAAGGCGAAGTCAGCATGTAGCCCATGCCGCGAAAGGTGGTGATCACCACTTCGGCAGGCCCACTGTGGGATGCCGAAGAAGATTCGAGCTTTTTGCGCAGGCGGTAAATCA
>JBIKRC010000143.1:0-5575 GCA_044349375.1 Limnohabitans sp. | reverse complement strand
ACGCCGCACCCCGTCGGTGCCCTGCGCCAACTGGCGGCCCAGGCCTTGGGCATCAGCGCCACCGACATCGCCACGCTGCAGGTGTTCAAGCGCAGCTTTGATGCCCGCAAGGCTGAGCTGCTGGCGGTGTACATCGTGGATCTGTCCCTGACCGATGCGCAGGCCGAAACCAACTTGCTGCAGCAGTTCGCCAGCCACCCCCACATCCAAGCCACGCCCGACATGGCATGGCACGCCCCCTGCCAAGCGCCAGCCCATTTTGGCGAACAAGAAGGCCAACGCCCCGTGGTGGTGGGCTTTGGGCCTTGCGGCATGTTTGCGGCGCTGGCCTTGGCGCAAATGGGTTTCAAACCCATCGTGCTCGAGCGGGGCAAACCCGTGCGTGAACGCACCAAAGACACCTGGGGCTTGTGGCGCAAAAAGGTGCTCAACCCCGAGAGCAATGTGCAGTTTGGCGAAGGCGGCGCAGGCACCTTCAGCGACGGCAAGCTCTACAGCCAGATCAAAGACCCGCGCCACCTGGGCCGCAAGGTGATGGATGAGTTTGTGAAAGCAGGAGCGCCTGCCGACATTTTGTATGCCGCACACCCGCACATCGGCACCTTCAAATTGGTCAAGGTGGTTGAGCACATCCGAGAGCAAATCATTGCTTTGGGCGGCGAGATCCGCTTTGAGCAACGGGTGAGCGATGTGCTGCTGTCCCCTGCTGCAAACGGCCACCAATTGACCGGCTTGCAGGTTCTGGACCTGCGCACAGGCCAAAGCCAAACCCTGCACACCCGGCACGCCGTGCTGGCCCTGGGCCACAGCGCCCGCGACACCTTTGTCATGCTGCACCGCCGTGGCGTGGCCATGCAGGCCAAAGCGTTTTCAATTGGCGTGCGCATCGAGCACCCGCAAAGCGTGATCGACCAAGCCCGCTGGGGCCGCCACGCGGGCCACCCGCTGCTGGGCGCGGCCGATTACAAGCTGGTGCACCACGCGCACAACGGCCGAACCGTCTACAGCTTTTGCATGTGCCCGGGCGGCACCGTGGTGGCCGCCACCAGCGAGCCGGGCCGCGTGGTCACTAACGGCATGAGCCAATACTCGCGCAACGAGCGCAATGCCAACGCTGGCATGGTGGTGGCCATTGACCCACCCGACTACCCACTAGACACCGCCGCTTGGCAAGCCGCGTTTGGCGACGAAGATGGCGCACAACTGGCGCAAGAGGCCCAACAACTCGCCACACAACAGCCGCCTGCGCCCCACCCGCTGGCGGGCATCGTGCTGCAACGCCAGCTGGAAACGCGTGCTTTTGAGGTGGGCGGCAGCAACTACGAAGCCCCCGGCCAACTGGTGGGCGACTTTTTGGCGCAGCGCCCGTCGAACACTTGGGGCAGCGTGCTGCCGTCTTACAAACCCGGCGTCAAGTTGGTGGATTTGGCCGACGTGTTGCCGGATTACGCGGTGGCCGCCATGCGCGAAGCGCTGCCGGTGTTTGGCCGCAAGATCAAAGGCTACGACATGCACGATGCGGTGATGACCGGAGTGGAAACGCGCACCTCATCGCCCCTGCGCATCCCGCGTGGCGAGGACCACCAAAGCACCAATACACTCGGCCTGTACCCGGCAGGTGAAGGAGCCAGTTACGCGGGCGGGATTTTGTCGGCGGGGGTGGACGGCATCAAGGTGGCCGAGTCTTTGGCGAGGGCACTGATGGCCCCCGCCTGAACAAGTCGATTTCACATGCCTGTTTTGCATTGACAATTGGGCCATGCAAGACGACCTCACCCCCGTGCCAACGCCACCCGAACCCGCCCCTGGCGCGCGGTCAGCACAGCCACGCAACCCACTGCACGGCCTCAAGCTCGAAACCATCGTCACCCAACTGGCCGACTTTTATGGCTGGGACGATCTGGGCCAGCGCATCCCCATCCGCTGTTTTACGCACGAGCCCAGCGTGGGCTCCAGTCTGAAGTTCTTGCGCAAAACCCCCTGGGCGCGTGAGAAGGTGGAGAGCTTGTACCTGTTCATGCTGCGCGATCAAAAGCGCCAAGGTTTTTAATCAAGCTTCATCGGCCCTCAGGTCGCCAACATCGTGCCTCGGCACTTTTTGGCCCCGCAGCGGCAGGCATAGCGGGCCTTCAAGGCCTCGCTCATGGGTTCGTCACTTTCCAATCCGTAATCAAACGTCAGTTCCTCGCCCTTGAACACGGGCCTGCGCGTCAGGATTAAGATGCGGCCCCGCACTTCGTCGGGTACGCAATTGGGGCGACATGAATGGTTGATCCACTTGGATGCGTTGCCCCCATGCAGCGCATCGATCACCATGCCATCGTCCAAGTGGAAGTAAAAGGTATGGTCGGGGTTTTTCGCATCGTGCGGATGGCGGGCAATGGCTTCTGCCATGCTGATGATTTCGCCCACGTACTCGATGAGCCGTTCGCCTGCGGCCAGGTGGCGCGTGGCGAACACACCTTTGCCGTGCACGGCTGAGGTGTGTACCCAAATCGGGGTATCAAGAGAGGAAGACACGGGTGAAGAAACTCCATTTAGCGCTGAGTTTTTTAGAGAGCATCGCCAACATCGGCCGATGCATCGCTCGAGGTTTTACGGATATCGTTGAAGCCTTGGATGTTGGTGATTCAAGCGGCGGACCCCAAGACCAGCGTTTCAGCTTGCCCATACGGCAGCACTTCCACTCCGGTTCGATCTTGTCGCTCAGCCCCACCGTAGATCAGATGCTGACTTCTCACACGATCACCCAGCAATGTACTCACTGTGCGCAAATTTTTAAACAGGGGTGCGGACACCGTTTGTGAGGCCTTGATCTCGACCAGCTGAAGACCATCGGCATGGTCCAGCAACAGGTCAATTTCCAAACCATTGCTGTCGCGAAAGAAATACAAGGGATCGCGCAAACCCTGGTTGCGCAAGGACTTGAGTACCTCCAGCACCACCAGGTTTTCAAACAGGGCTCCGCGCAAAGGGTGGTGCTGCAGTTGCTCAACCGTCTTGATGCCGAGCAGCCAACATGCCAGCCCCACATCGTAAAAATAAATTTTGGGACTCTTCACCAAGCGCTTGCCTATGTTGACACTCCATGGTGCAAGCCTGAACACCAGAAAAGACGCTTCTAGAATACTCAGCCATTGCGTGATGGTGTTGCTGCTGACGCCCACCTCGTTGCCCAAGCTGGTCTGATTGAGCAACTGCCCTGTGCGGCCCGCCAACAAACGCACGCATTGGCCAAACTCGCGCAAATGCCTGAGATTGATGAGTTGCCGAACATCGCGCTCGACATAGGTGGCAAAGTAATCCGACAGCATCACCTCGGGTGGCATGTCTTGCGCATGGATGCGGGGATAACCGCCTTGCAGCATCAAGCCATTCACATCGGCGGGTTTGCCGGTTGACAAGTCGTTTGCTTTTGCTAATTCGGACAAACTCAAAGGCAGCAGTTCCAACACAGCCGTCCGCCCCGCCAGTGACTGCGTAACTTGCGCACTCACTTGCAACTGGTGGCTGCCTGTCAATACAAAGCGCCCTTTGCGCGGATCGGCATCGGTCAGCACCTGAATCCAGGACAACAGTGAAGGGACGTTCTGGATTTCATCCAACACGGCACCATCCGAAAACTGCGCCAAAAACGCTTTGGGGTCCTGCTGCGCGAACTCCCGCACATCGGGTTGCTCCAGATTGACATAGGGCTTGTCCGGAAAAGCCATCCGGCACAAGGTGGTTTTGCCCGACTGACGTGGCCCCAGCACCGTCACCACCGGGTAAAGCGTGGCCCGTTGGAGCAGTACGCCGTGTGCTTGTCGATCTATTTTTTTCATGCAATATTTAAATTTAAGTTAATTTTTGCATGAATTTAAGACATCCAAGCCTTGAAGTCAATCACTCCACGGTCACACTCTTGGCCAAATTCCTCGGCTTATCCACGTCCGTGCCCCGCGCACACGCCGTGTGGTAACTCAGCAGCTGCAGCGGCACCACATGCAAGATGGGAGACAGCACGCCGTAGTGCTCGGGCATGCGAATCACGTTCACGCCTTCGCTGCTTTCTATTTTTGTATCGCCATCGGCCAACACATACAGCACACCACCACGCGCACGCACTTCTTGCATATTGCTTTTGAGCTTTTCGAGCAGTTGGTCGTTGGGGGCCACCGTGACCACGGGCATGGCGCTGGTCACCAGAGCCAGCGGACCGTGTTTGAGCTCGCCAGCGGCATAAGCTTCGGCGTGGATGTAGGTGATTTCTTTGAGCTTGAGCGCGCCTTCCAATGCAATCGGGTAATGCGTGCCCCGGCCCAAGAACAGCGCGTTTTCTTTGCTCGCAAATTCTTCGGCCCAACTGATGATTTGCGGCTCCAGCGCCAGCACGGCTTGTAATGCGGCGGGCAGGTGGCGCATGGCTTTGATGTGTCCTGCCTCTTCTTCGTCACTCAGGCGGCCTTTGGTCTGCGCCAGCGCCAAGGTCAGCAAAAACAAGCCAGCCAGCTGCGTGGTGAAGGCTTTGGTGGAAGCCACACCGATCTCGACTCCGGCGCGGGTGACGTAAGCGTGTTTGCACTCGCGCACCATGGCGCTGGTGGACACGTTGCAAATGGTGAGTGTGTGCGTCATGCCCAGGCTCTGCGCGTGGCGCAGCGCGGCCAGGGTGTCGGCGGTTTCGCCGCTTTGGGTGATGGTGACGATGAGCGTGTTGGGGTTGGGCACCGATTCACGGTAGCGGTATTCGCTGGCGATCTCCACTTGGCAAGGCACTTTGACAATGGCTTCAATCCAATACTTGGCCACACAGCCGCTGTAGTAGCTGGTGCCGCAGGCCAGGATCAGCACGTTGTCAATCGCCTTGAATGTGGAATACGCGCCGTCGCCAAACAGCTCGGGCGTGATGCCTTCTACGCCTTCGAGCGTGTCGGCAATGGCTCGGGGCTGCTCAAAGATTTCCTTTTGCATATAATGGCGATACGGCCCAAGTTCTGCCGCGCCGCTGTGCGCGTGCACGGTCTTCACAGCGCGTGTCACGGCCTTGTGATCGCGGTCCACCACCCAGTATTTGCCCAGCTGGATGTCGACCACGTCGCCCTCTTCCAGGTACACGATCTGGTCGGTCACGCCCGCCAGTGCCATCGCGTCGCTGGCCAAAAAGGTTTCGCCCTGGCCCACGCCCAAAATCAGCGGCGAACCTGCACGCGCACCGATCACGCGCTGCGGCTCGTCTTTGTGGAACACGGCAATGGCGTACGCGCCATGCAGCTGGCGGATGGCGGTTTTGACAGCTTCAAAAATGTCGCCGTCGTACACGCTGTCCACCAAGTGGGCGATGACTTCGGTGTCGGTTTGGCTCAAAAACACATAGCCCTTGGCTTGCAGGGCGGCACGCAGTTCTTCGTGGTTTTCGATGATGCCGTTGTGCACCAAAGCCACCTTGCCCGGCTTGGCGTCTGCTGCGCCCGTGCCGTGGCTGAAGTGCGGGTGCGCGTTGTGCACGGCAGGCGCGCCGTGCGTGGCCCAGCGGGTGTGGGCGATGCCGGTGCCGCCTTCGATGTGGTCGGCCGTGACTTGGTCCATGAGTTCA
>JBIKRC010000142.1:0-5611 GCA_044349375.1 Limnohabitans sp. | reverse complement strand
CGGCCAAGAAAAAAGCGGCCAAAAAGACCGCCAAGAAAACCAAGAAGTCCAAAAAGAAGAGCAAGGCCTGAGCCCATCAAAGCCACGCGCTTTGAGAGGCCCTGACATGCGTCAGGCCTCAAGCCAAGGCCACCGCCAGGTGGCCTTTGTCATTTGGGCTGCACAGAAAAAGAGAAGCTCTCCGATCCTTAGCCCCTGGGTACGTCAAATGTCGATTGCAGCTGCCGAGCCCGCCTGCTTGCGCAACTCAAACTTCTGAATCTTGCCCGTGCTGGTTTTGGGCAACTCACCAAACACCACCGCACGCGGCACCTTGAAGCCCGCCAAGTGCTGCTTGCAGTGCGCCACGATCTGCTCGGCGGTGACCTGCGCGTCGGCCTTCAGCTCCACAAAGGCGCAAGGCGTCTCGCCCCAGCGCGCATCGGGCTTGGCCACCACGGCGGCAGCCAGCACGGCAGGGTGGCGGTACAGCACGTCTTCCACCTCGATCGATGAAATGTTCTCACCGCCAGAGATGATGATGTCTTTGCTGCGGTCCTTGATCTTGAAATAGCCGTCCGGGTACTGCACCGCCAAATCGCCGCTGTGGAACCACCCACCCGCAAAAGCCTCTTGCGTGGCCTTGGGGTTTTTCAAGTAACCCTTCATCGTGATGTTGCCCTTGAACATGATCTCGCCCATGGTCTCGCCGTCTTGTGGCACGGGCTGCATGGTTTCGGGGTTGAGCACACGCACATCGCGCTGCAGGTGGTAGCGCACGCCTTGACGGGCGTTCAGCCGGGCGCGATCGCCAATGTCCAGCGCGTCCCACTCGAAGTGCTTGGGGCACACGGTGGCGGGGCCATAGACCTCGGTCAGGCCATACACATGGGTCAAATCAAACCCCATTTGCTCCATGCCTTCGATCATCGAAGCAGGCGGCGCAGCGCCCGCCACCATGGCCTTGATGCCTGCGGGCACACCCGCCTTCATGGCGAGCGGGGCGTTGACCAGCAAGCCGTGCACGATGGGTGCACCGCAGTAATGCGTGACACCCTGGTCGCGCATGGCGTCGAACATGGCCTGCGCATCGACCTTGCGCAAACACACGTTCACGCCCGCACGCGCCGCCACCGTCCACGGAAAGCACCAACCGTTGCAATGGAACATGGGCAGCGTCCACAAATAGGCCGCGTGCTTGGGCATGTCCCATTCCAGGATGTTGGAGATCGCGTTGGTGGCCGCGCCCCGGTGGTGGTAGACCACGCCCTTGGGGTTGCCGGTGGTGCCGCTGGTGTAGTTCAGGGCAATGGCGTCCCATTCATCGCCGGGCAGGCTCCATGCAAAGTTCGCATCACCACGGGCCACAAAAGCCTCGTACGTGAGCGAGCCCAGCGGCTCGGTGGCCCCAGTGAACAACGCATCCTCCACATCAATCACCAAGAGCGGTGTCTTGGACTGGCGCAGTGCCAACGCCTTTTTCATGGTGCCCGAAAACTCCGGGTCCACGATCACGGCCTTGGCCTCGCCGTGGTCCAGCATGAAGGCCACAGTCTCAGGGTCGAGTCGGGTGTTGATCGCATTGAGCACCGCACCCGCCATGGGAATACCAAAGTGCGCCTCGACCATGGGCGGCGTGTTGGGCAGCATCACAGCCACCGTGTCGTTCTTGCCAATGCCCGCCTGCGCCAGCGCACTGGCCAATTGGCGGCATCGGCGGTAGGTGGTGGCCCAATCCTGGCGCAAACCACCGTGCACGATGGCTAGGCGATGGGGGTACACCTCGGCCGTGCGCTCGATGAAGCTCAGGGGTGAGATCGGCGCGTGGTTGGCGGGGGTTTGGGGCAAGTCTTGGTCAAAGATGCTGACTTTGGTATCGGTCATGGAGGGGTCCTGTTGAGGCTGACGCTCAGATGTACACCAGTTTGCCTGACCCGGCGCTGAAATCCATGCTGGTTTGCCCCGAAGCTGTCCAAAATCACACACCCCTTATCGGTGAAAATACCCCGATGGCCATCCCCCAGTCTTTCATCCAGGAGTTGCTGTCCCGCGTCGACGTGGTCGACATCGTGGGCAAGTACGTGCAGCTCAAGAAAGGTGGCGCCAACTTCATGGGCCTGTGCCCTTTTCACGGCGAGAAATCTCCCAGCTTCAGCGTCAGCCCCACCAAGCAGTTTTTCCACTGCTTTGGCTGCGGCAAAAACGGCAATGCCATTGGCTTCTTGATGGAGCACGCTGGCATGACCTTCATCGAAGCGGTGAAAGACCTGGCCCAGCAAACCGGCATGGTGGTGCCCGAAGAGCAGCAGTCACCCGAAGATCGCGCCAAAGCTGCCGCCGCCAAGGCCAAGCAAGACAGCCTGAGCGATGTGCTGGAAAAAGCGGGCGAGGCCTACCGCGACCAGCTCAAAATCGCCCCGCACGCCATCGACTACCTCAAAGGCCGGGGCTTGTCGGGCCAAATTGCCAAGCGCTTTGGCCTGGGCTACGCACCCGAAGGCTGGCGCTCGCTGGCCAGCATCTTCCCCAAATACGACGACCCACTCTTGGCCGAATCGGGTTTGGTGATCGTCAACGAAGAAGATGACAAGCGCTACGACCGCTTTCGAGACCGCATCATGTTCCCGATCCGCAACATCAAGGGCGAGTGCATCGGTTTTGGCGGGCGGGTGATTGGAAGCGGCACACCCAAATACCTCAACTCACCCGAAACCCCGGTGTTCCACAAAGGCCGCGAGCTGTATGGCCTGTACGAAGCCCGCGAAGCCTTGCACAGCGCGGGCTATGTGCTGGTGACCGAAGGCTACATGGACGTGGTGGCGCTGGCCCAGCTGGGCTTTGCCAACGCCGTGGCCACGCTGGGCACAGCCTGCACACCCGACCATGTGCAAAAGCTGTTCCGCTTCACCGACTCGGTGGTCTTCAGCTTTGACGGCGACGGCGCAGGCCGACGCGCCGCTCGCAAGGCGCTCGACGGTGCCCTGCCCTATGCCACCGATGTGCGCAGCATCAAGTTCTTGTTTTTGCCCGCCGAGCACGACCCCGACAGCTATGTGCGCGAATTTGGCCAAGACGCCTTTGCCGAGCAGATCAAGCAAGCCATGCCGCTGTCGCGCTTTTTGATCGACGCGGCCAGCGCCGACTGCGACCTGCAAACGGCCGAAGGTCGCGCCCGCCTGTCCAGCCAAGCGCGCCCGCTGTGGCAACTGCTGCCCGACGGTGCGCTCAAGCAGCAATTGCTGTCGGAGCTGGCGCAACTGATTCAGCTGGAGACTGCAGGCCTTGAAAAACTGTGGGGCCAGCAAGCGGCCAGTGACCAGCGCTTTGCACCCGCTTCACGCAGTGCAGTAGCACCCGCACCCCAGACTGGCAACGCGGCCTTCAGCCAGGCTTCCGGTGCAGGGCATGACGAATACCCCAACTTCGAGCCCAACTACGGCGAAGCACCGGCCTGGTCGGGCGCCCACACTTTCGTGCCGTCCAACGGCAACAGCCACTGGAAAAACAAAAACCCCAACTGGACGCCCGGCTTCAAAGGTAACAGCAAGTACAAACGTGAGCAGCCACCGGTTTATACCGGCCCACGCACCGTGCCCGCCAGCCGAGCCGACCACGCGGCCCGCCTGCTGCTGGGCAACATGGCGCTGTGGGAGTCATTGGCCGGACAAGACCACGCCATGCTGTGCGCCCTGCCGGCACCGCATGGGCCTTTGTTTGCCTGGCTCGAATCTGTGTTTCATGAACAAGGGGCACTGGGCTGGTCCACATTGAGCGAACACATGCAAGACCAGCCCTTTGCAGAAGATGCCCAGCGTTGGGTGGCACATGACAGAATGAACAACGCGGTAGGCTCCGAAAACGCCACCCCACCCGATCCGCAAGAGGCACGGCAAGAGCTGCGTAGATTGCTGAGCATGCTGATGATCGACCATTTGCAACAGCTCAAGAACGAGGCCTTGGCCCAACACCAAAGTGGTCAAGATCCTGAAGCACTGGCACGTTACAGCAGCCTGGACAAACGCTGGCGCGAACTCAAAGCCTCAACCCATTTGGCCAGCCTGCCTTGAGGCTCACTTGCCCACCAGCTGATTGAACTTGTCGGCTTCAAAACTCTCGCGGGCGGCGCTGCCCTCGGGCATCTGCATTTGTTGCTGTGCACACAACTGCTCCAGGGCTTTCCAGATCATTGAAATTTGTTGCTCCTGCCCGGCCGCGTTGTCAATCAAGCCACGCAAAGCCTGGCTCACCGGGTCATCGTCTTGCGTGATGCCATAGGCGCTGAATTTGCGCTCTGTGCCCGACACATCGGCGCTCTCACCCACCTTGGAGGGGATGATGCGCGCCGGAATGCCCACCGCTGTGGCCCCTGCCGGCACCGGCTTGATCACCACCGCGTTGCTGCCGATCTTGGCCCCATCACCCACCTCGAAGCCGCCCAGCACCTTGGCCCCGGCACTCACCACCACATCTTTGCCCAATGTGGGGTGGCGCTTGGCACCTTTGTAAAGCGAGGTGCCGCCCAAAGTCACGCCCTGGTAAATCGTGCAGCCATCGCCAATCTCAGCAGTCTCGCCCACCACCACGCCCATGGCATGGTCAAAAAAGACACGCTCACCGATCTTGGCACCGGGGTGAATTTCGATGCCCGTCATCCAACGAGACACATGCGAGATGAAGCGCCCAAGCCACTTGAAGCCATGGTTCCAGCACCAGTGCGCACGGCGGTGCAGCACCAAAGCGTGCAGGCCGGGGTAACAGGTCAGCACCTCCCAGGCAGTGCGTGCGGCTGGGTCCCGGTCAAGGATGCATTGGATGTCGGAGCGAAGGCGAGAAAACATAGGCTTTGAGTCTATCGCTTGACGCTGGCGTTTTGAATCATGGCCTTGGCCACCCCACGCAAGATGTGGATTTCTTCTGGGCTCAGGTCGGCCCGGTTGAACAACTGGTTCAGACGCGGCATCAGCTTTTTGGGCGCGGCCGGGTCCAAAAAGCCGATGTTGGTCAACGCTTGTTCCCAATGGGTCAGCATGCCGGCCACTTGCTGGGCATCGGCTTTGTCAGCGGGCGCGACCGCGTCTTGCACCGGAAAACCGCCCAAAGCCACGCGCCAGTCGTAGGCAATGACCTGAATGGCTGAGCCCAGGTTAAGCGAGCCAAATTGCGGATGGGTGGGGATCGACAACGCCACATGACAGCGGTAAACATCTTCGTTTTTCATGCCAAAGCGCTCGCAGCCAAACAAAAACGCCACGCTCTGCTCAGGCGCACCGGGCTTCGTCAGCTCAGCAAAATGATCACGGGGCGAACGGGTGGGCGGGCCGAAATCACGCGGTGTCATGGCGGTGGCGCACAAGTGGGTCACGCCCTCCAAGGCTTCGTCGAGCGTCTCCACCACCCGCGCCTTGGCCAAAACATCGTTGGCTCCGCTGGCACGCTGGATGGTTTCTTCTTTGCGCAGCACATTGGGCCAGCGCGGCGCCACCAGCACCAGATCGTCAAAACCCATGACTTTCAGGGCCCGGGCGGCAGCGCCCACATTGCCCGCATGGCTGGTTTCTATCAAGATGAATCGCGTTTGCATGCCCCAATTGTCCACGCTCTCCATCCCAGCCATGGGCATGCATACGCGGCT
>JBIKRC010000164.1:0-5239 GCA_044349375.1 Limnohabitans sp. | reverse complement strand
CGCCCAACACGTAATGCGGTGATTGCTTGTCTTGCTCGCTCAGGGGCCAGCGGCACGAGCGGCAAAGATCGTGGTGGCCCAGCCCCAAGCCGTGGCCCACGCTCACGCGCTCGTCAAACACAAAGCAATCACCCTCCCAGGTGCTTTGCTCGGGCGGGACTTCTTCGAGGTACTTGAGGATGCCGCCTTCCAGGTGATACACCTCGTCAAAACCGCGCATTTTCATGAGTGCGGTGGATTTTTCGCAGCGGATGCCGCCGGTGCAGAACATGGCCACTTTGGTCTTTTTGGCGGCCTCGCCTTGCAGGTTTTCCTGCGCGTCCAACCACGCGGGGAGTTGCACAAAGTTCTTGAGTTTCGGATTGATCGCACCCTTGAAGGTGCCAATGGCCACTTCGTAATCGTTGCGCGTGTCAATCACCACCACGTCGGGGTCGGCCAGCAAGGCGTTCCAGTCGGCGGGCTTGACGTATTGGCCCACCGTCTTGTTCGGGTCCAACTCGGGCACACGCAAGGTGACGATCTCTTTTTTGAGTTTGACCTTCATGCGGGTGAACGGCGGCTTGGGGCTCCACGATTCTTTGTGCGGCAAGCTGGCCAGACGCGGATCGGCATGCAAAAACGCCAGTACGGCGCGGATACCTGCTTCGGGGCCGGCAATGGTGCCGTTGATGCCTTCGTGCGCCAGCAGCAGCGTGCCTTTCACTTCGTTGGCCTCGCAACAGGCCTGCAAAGGCACCTGCAAATCGGCGAAGTCGGGCAGATCGACGAATTTGTAGAGGGCGGCAGTGAGGAAAAGGGGTGGGGTCAACATGCCGTGATTATCCTCTTTGCCATTAGGGTTATGCCGCATACGTGGTCAAAACCACATCGGCAGCTTCTTGGCGCAGAGGGATCAGGGCTTGGTAGGCTGGGGATGCGTGCCAACCCTGCGCATCGGCCAAAGAAGGAAAACGGATCACCACGATGTCAGGGTGCGGGTTGACGCCCGAAAACGACTGAACCTGTTCACCCCGAAACACGAGTTCCCCACCAAAAGGCACTAAGGTGGCCAAGACCTGCGATCGGTATTGGGCCCACTTTTCGGGATGTTTCTCGGTCATTTGACCCACAACAAAGGCTTGAGACATGAGTGATCCTTACAAAGGCTGAACCATGGAAGCGTTGGGGTTTTGCAACCAGTGGCCGAACTCATCCGCCAACTGTTGGCTGGCACGGGCCGCCGTGTTCCACACCTTCACCCGCCCCGCCAGATCCCGGTCGTAGGTCATGAAGTCCTTGCGGTCGGGCAATTTGCCGTTCGGCAGGGTTTTAACCCACTCGAGGTTGGGAGCGAGGACGATGGTGTTGTCCAGAAAAGGGGTTGCGCCGTGCCGCCACTTGAGGGCTTTGTCGAGCCACCCCGGCACCACACTTTTTTGAAAATGCGGGTACAGCACGATGGACCGATCTGGCCCCTTCGTTGGCGCAGTCCAATTCAAGTGCAAGTGGTAATCGGTGATGCCGCCATCCCAATACGCGCCAGTCGGCGCGCCAGGGATGTCGTGCACGGCTTTGAGCGCGAAAGGGATCGAGCAACTCGCTTGCAGCGCAGGCATGAAATTGAATTCTGTCAGGCCCACAGCGCGGGTGCGAAAGTCTTGCGCATCAAACGGCAGCGGTGCGCCCTGCCCTGAAAACACCACCCGCTCCAGCCAGCCGCCCAGGGCACGTCGGTGCACGGCGTTGCTCAAAAAAGCCCCGGCATAGCCCAGGGGCGTGGTGAACGGGTTTTCGCGGCGCAAGATGTGCCGCCCGTGCGAGGTGACGATGTGCAACCTGTAACGCGGGTGGCTCAGAACCTCAGTGATGCGGCCGCCGTAAAAAGCTTGCAGGCTGTAGCCAAATGCATCGCTCACCTGCTCGGCGCTCACACGCTTTTGGCCAGGCAGCGGTTCGTAATGCTGGTGGATGTAGTCGTGCTCCAGCCGCTTGAAGGCCGTCACCGAATCATTTAGACAAGCCGTGGCCATGCGCCAGGCGCCAATGGACGCTCCGACCAAGTCCACCGACTGACTGCTTTGCGTGAGCCACTCACCGAAGATGAATCGGTCCAGCGGGCCAAGGATCAGACCCTTGGGGCCACCCGCCGCACCCGGTATGACGCCAATGTGCTCGGGCCGCAAGCCGTGTTCACGGATGTGGGCCAGGGCCTTGGGGCCAGCGTGGATGTGGAGGGCTTGCATGCTTGGATCAATGTCTCACAGAGGTGTTCAATGCACAGGGCTGCGGTAAGCGCGGCCCACACGCTCAGCCAAGGCTTGCAGGCGCTGGTCAAGCGACCACAGCACTGCCCCTTTGCTCAGGCAGGTGGCGGCCAACAGCTGCAAGTCAACCCAGCCACAACCCCGCCCAAAAAGCTGTTCGCGCTCAATGAACTCCAGCATCTCCTGCAAACTGGCTTGTTGGGCAGATTGCAGCGATGCCAGATCGGCCAGCGTTTGAGAACGCTGCGGCGGCGTGCCGCATGCGATTTCGCCCAGGATTGAGGGGTGTATCAACACCCGATCTTGTCCCAGCAACTGCACCAAGGCCTGATTGCTGTGCCTGAAATGGTCCACCCACACCGAGGTGTCCACCAAAACAGCCGTCATTCGGGCAAGTCCTGCGCACGTCGGGGAATGTCGGGCATGTCAACTTGGGTGCCGCCAAGTGCGGCCAGTCGTTTGGCCGCTTGGGTGCGCACAAAGGCTTTGATGGCTTCGCGAAACAAATCGGCCTTGTCCATGGACGGGTCGGCCACTTCCAGGGCCCTTTGGTAGAGGTGATCGTCAATGGTCACGGTGGTTCGCATCAGAGGCTCCAATCATCAAATAAGATGCAATTATGCATCTCAATGGATGTCGAGGTCGATTCTATGTTTTCTGAAGGCGCTTATTTCTTCGAGCCCTGCAGCTTGGCAAAAGCACTGGCCATGGCAGAACCCGAGCCAGCGGCTGGCGGCGAGGTGTAACCCCCGCCCGATCCACTGTCACGTTGCCGGTTGTCACGCCCTGCCCCTTCAAACTTGTTGTCGCGGGGGCCCCTTCCTTCTTGTCCTTGTCTGGCAGGCTCAGCGTCTAGCTTCATGGTCAGGCTGATGCGTTTGCGGGCCACGTCGACTTCAAGCACCTTCACTTTGACGATGTCGCCGGTTTTGACCACTTCGCGGGCGTCGGTCACGAACTTGTTGGCCAACTGGCTCACATGGACCAGGCCGTCCTGGTGCACGCCCAAGTCAATGAACGCGCCAAACTGGGCCACGTTGCTCACGGTGCCCTCCAAGGTCATGCCTTCTTTCAGGTCCTTGATGTCTTCCACACCGTCGGCCAGACGCGCCACTTTGAAGTCAGGGCGCGGATCGCGGCCGGGTTTTTCCAATTCGCCCAAGATGTCCCGGATGGTGATGGCACCGAACTTGTCGGTTGAAAACAATTCGGGCTTGAGTGTTTTCAACACCTCCGAGCGGCCCATGATCTCCTGAATGGGCTTGGCCGTTTTGACAATGATCTGCTCGACCACCGGGTAGGTTTCGGGGTGCACGCCCGTCATGTCCAGCGGGTTGTCACCGCCGCGGATGCGCAAAAAGCCGGCGCTTTGCTCAAAAGTCTTGGCCCCCAGGCCCGTGACTTTCAGCAAGTCCTGACGGGTCTTGAACACGCCATTGGCATCGCGCCAGCGCACCACGGCCTTGGCCACGCTGCCTGACAGGCCCGACACGCGAGTCAGCAAAGGGACGCTGGCCGTATTCAGGTCCACGCCCACTGAGTTCACGCAGTCTTCGACCACCGCGTCCAGCGTTTTGGCCAGCTCGCTTTGGTTCACATCGTGCTGGTATTGGCCCACACCAATCGCTTTGGGGTCGATCTTGACCAACTCAGACAGCGGGTCCTGCAGGCGGCGGGCAATGGACGCCGCGCCTCGCAGGCTCACGTCCACATCGGGCATTTCTTGAGAGGCAAATTCGCTGGCGGAGTACACCGAAGCGCCCGCTTCGCTGACCACCACCTTCTGGATCTCAACACCGTCTCGAGTGCCTTCTCGCAATCGCGCCAGTTGCTTGATCAAGTCACCGGCCAATTTGTCGGTCTCGCGGCTGGCGGTGCCGTTGCCAATGGCGATCAGGTTCACGTTGTGCTTCTCACACAGCTTGGCCAGTGTGAAGAGAGACCCCTCCCAGTCCTTGCGTGGCTCGTGCGGGTACACCGTGGCGGTGTCCACCAGCTTGCCCGTGGCGTCCACCACGGCCACTTTGACGCCGGTGCGGATGCCCGGGTCCAAGCCCATCACCACGCGGGGGCCGGCAGGCGCGGCCAACAGCAAATCACGCAGGTTGTCTGCAAAGACCTTGATGGCGACTTTTTCCGCGTCCTCGCGCAGGCGGGTAAACAAATCTCGCTCGGTCGACAGGCTGAGTTTCACGCGCCAAGTCCAGGCCACGCATTTGCGGATCAGGTCATCGCTGGGGCGAGCTGCATGGCTCCAACCCAGGTGCATGGCGATCTTGCCTTCGGCGATGCTGGGTTTGCCGGGTTCAGGCTTGAAATTGGAACTCGCCTCCGGCTCGGGAAGTACCAATTTAGCGTCGAGCATTTCAAGCGCACGGCCACGGAACACCGCCAAAGCCCGGTGCGAAGGGACACGGCCAATGGGCTCGTCGTAGTCAAAGTAGTCACGGAACTTGGACACGTCGGCGTTGTTCTCGTCCTTGCCGTCGGCCAGCTTGCTTTTGAACAGGCCTTCGTTCCACAGCCATTCGCGCAGGGCTTGCACCAGCGAGGCGTCTTCGGCCCAGCGTTCGCTCAGGAGGTCGCGCACGCCATCGAGCACTGCGGCCGTAGTGGTGAAGTCAGCGCCTTCGATGGCACCTGCGGCCAGCACAAAGGCTTGCGCCTCGGTGTGCGGGTCGATGCGCGGGTCTGCAAACAGCTTGTCGGCCAAAGGCTCCAGACCGGCCTCGCGGGCCATCATGCCCTTGGTGCGGCGCTTGGGCTTGAAGGGCAAATACAGGTCTTCAAGCTCTTGTTTGGTGGGTGCGGCGTCGATGACGGCCAGCAACTCGGGCGTCATCTTGCCCTGCTCGGTGATGCTTTTGATCACGGCAGCGCGGCGGTCTTCGAGTTCGCGCAGATAGCCCAGCCGGGATTCGAGTTCGCGCAGCTGGATGTCGTCCAAGCCGTCGGTCACCTCCTTGCGGTAACGGGCGATGAACGGAACGGTG
>JBIKRC010000004.1:0-20280 GCA_044349375.1 Limnohabitans sp. | reverse complement strand
ACTTCAATGGCCCCACACAAGAAGGCGTGGGACTGTACCAGGTCACGCAAAAGGCAGGCGAGCGTTTCAGCGCGGCCAAGGGCTACCTCACCCCCAACCTTGGCAGACCCAATTTGCACGTCATGACAGGCGTCACCGTTGACCGCATTGGCCTGGTGGATGGCGTGGCGCGGCAGGTGCATACCTTGCAGGGCCGTCAAGCGCAGACCGTGACCGCCCGGCGCGAAATCATTTTGAGCGCAGGCGCTTTTCATTCGCCCGCCATCCTCATGCGCTCAGGCATTGGGCCTGCCGCGCATTTGCAAAGCCTGGGCATCAATGTGATGCGCGATTTACCCGGCGTGGGCGAAAACCTGCACGACCACCCCGACGCGGTGCTGGTGGCCGATGCGCCAGGGCAAACCGATTTGATCGGCGTCTCAGTCCGGGGTACATGGCAGACCCTGCAAGCCCTGTGGGCCTGGCGGCAGCACCGCAAGGGGCCGCTCACCACCAATTTCGCAGAAGGCGGTGCGTTTTACAAAAGCCGACCTGACGAGGCGCATCCGGATATTCAGCTGCACTTTGTGGTGGCCAAACTGGTGGACCATGGGCGCCAACTGACATTGGGGCATGGGTACTCTTTGCATGTGTGCTTGTTGCAACCCGACAGCCGTGGCCGTGTGCAATTGGCCGACCGCAACCCGAACAGCGCCCCTTTGATCGACCCGCAGTTTTTGAGCGCGCCGCGTGACCTGCAGCGCTTGCGCGATGGGGTTCGCCAAGCTCAAAAAATCCTGGCCCAACCCGCCTTGGCCGCGTACGGCAAAGAGTGGGCAGCGTCTGCCGATGCGCACAGCGACGAACAACTCGAACACTGGATTCGCCAACACGCCGACACGGTCTACCACCCCGTGGGCACCTGCCGCATGGGCCAAGACGGCATGGCGGTGGTGGATGCGCAACTGCGCGTGCACGGTGTGCAAGGCCTGCGCGTGGTCGATGCCTCGGTCATGCCGCGCATCGTGAGCGGCAACACCAACGCGCCGACGATCATGATTGCGGATAAGGCGGCGGATTGGATTCGGGCTACAGGGTCTTGATTACGAATGGGTTTTGAGCCCATAGACAAAGCGCCCGAAGGCGCTTTGAGCGTACACACCACGACTCAGCTGTCGGTGCCCCGCCGGGGCGATGTGGCAAAGCGAAGCGTCTCTGAGCCCTGGCGGGGCAGCGGCAGCTGAGTCTGCCGCAGACACCTGCCCCATCAGACGCGAATCACTTCTTCTTGTTGACGACCCGCACCATCTCCAGGCATTGCTTGGCATAGCCCCACTCGTTGTCGTACCAGGCGATGATCTTGACGAAGGTCTTGTCCAGCGCAATGCCGGCGGTCGCGTCAAACACGCTGGCGCAGGGCTCGCCACGGAAGTCGGTGGACACCACTTTTTCGTCGGTGTATCCCAAGATGCCTTTCAGGGCCCCTTCGCTCTGCGCTTTCATTTCGGCGCAGATTTCGGCGTAGCTGGCATCGCTGTTCAGCTCCACGGTCAGGTCAATCACCGACACGTCCGACGTGGGCACGCGAAACGCCATGCCGGTGATCTTGCCCTTGATTTCTGGAATCACCACGCCCACGGCCTTGGCCGCGCCCGTGCTGCTGGGGATGATGTTTTCCAAAATGCCACGGCCGCCGCGCCAGTCTTTGCGTGACGAGCTGTCCACGGTCATCTGGCTGGCAGTCGCTGCGTGCACGGTGGTCATCAGGCCGCGCTTGATGCCCCATTTGTCATTGAGCACTTTCACCACGGGGGCCAGGCAGTTGGTGGTGCATGAGGCATTCGACACGATGGCTTCGCCTGCGTATTTTTTATGGTTCACGCCATAGACGAACATGGGAATGCTGTCTTTGGACGGGGCCGAGATCACGACTTTTTTGGCCCCAGCCAGGATGTGCATTTGGCTGGTGGGCTCGGTAAGGTAGTGGCCTGTGCATTCGAGCACGGTGTCCACACCCATCTGGCCCCATTGCAGGTTGTGGGCGTCGCGCTCGTGCGAGAGCTTGATCTTCTTGCCGTTGATGATCAAGCTGTCTTCGGTGAAATCCACCGTGCCATCAAAACGGCCATGCACGCTGTCGAACTTGAGCATGTAGGCCAGGTAGTCGGCGGGCTTGGGGTCGTTGATGCCCACAATCTGGATGTCATTGAAACCGTGCTTGAGGGCGGCGCGCAGCGCCAGACGGCCGATGCGGCCAAATCCGTTGATGCCCAGCTTGATGGTCATGTGAAAGCCTCAAATGAAAGTTACGAATCGGTGACGTAACCGGATTGGAAACCAACACCCTTGCTTGGGCCTGATTCCTGAACATGGCTTCAGCGCTGGGTCAAACCCATGGCGCTGAAGGGGTTCATCCGGCAGGCCTGATCAGGCCTTGAGCAGTGCAGCGTGGACCGTGTCGGCCACGTTTTCGGCGGTGAAGCCGAAGTGTTTGAACAGCACGGGCGCTGGGGCCGACTCGCCGTAGGTGTCGATGCCGACAACCGCAGCGCAGCCGTATTTCCACCAGCCGTCGGTGGAGCCCATCTCAACTGCCACACGGGGCAGGCCTTTGGGCAACACGCTTTGTTTGTATTCGCTGTCTTGGCGGTCAAACACGTTGGTGCTGGGCATGGAGACCACGCGCACACCGATCTTGCGTGCGGCCAAGAGCTTTTGCGCGGCCATGGCCAGTTGCACTTCAGAGCCGGTGGCGATGATCACGCCGTGGGTTTTCTTGATGCCGACGTGCTCAGGCTCGGACAGCACATACGCGCCGCGGCTGATGTCTCCCAGATCGCTCTTGGGTGAGTAAGCCAAGTTCTGGCGGCTCAGCAGCAAGGCCGATGGGCGGTTGGCGTTTTGCAGTGCCACGGCCCAGGCCACGGTGGTTTCGGCCGTATCAGCCGGGCGCCACACGTCCAGACCGGGGATCAGGCGCAGGCTGGCGGCGTGCTCGATGGACTGGTGCGTGGGGCCATCTTCGCCCAGACCAATCGAGTCGTGGGTGAAGACGTGGATCACGCGCTGCTTCATCAGCGCGGCCATGCGGATGGCGTTGCGTGAGTAGTCAGAAAAGGTGAGGAAGGTGCCGCCGTAGGGGATGTAGCCACCGTGCAGGGCCACGCCGTTCATGATGGCGGCCATGCCGAATTCGCGCACGCCGTAGTTGATGTGCCTTCCGATTCTGCCGTCTTCGGTTTTCACCACGTCACCCGCCAAGTCCACGCGGAAAGCCGGGGTGCTCGTGGTGTTGGTGAGGTTAGAGCCCGTGAGGTCGGCCGAGCCGCCCAGCATTTCGGGCAAGGCGGCGGTGAAGGCTTCCAGCGCCAGCTGGCTGGCCTTGCGGCTGGCCACGGTCTCGCCCTTGGTGTGGGCGGCGACCACGGCATCAAACGCCACTTGGTTGAAGTTCTTGGGCAAGTCGCCCTTCATGCGGCGCACGAATTCTTTGGCCAACGCGGGGTGGGCGGCTTTGTAGGCGGCAAAGGCGGTGTTCCACTCGGCTTCGCGGGCTTTGCCTGCGACCTTGGCGTCCCAGTCGGCATAGACCTCTTTGGGAATCTTGAAAGGCTCGGCCGTCCAGCCCAGGGCTTCGCGGGTGAGTTTGATTTCTTCAGCGCCCAATGGCTCGCCGTGGGCTTTGGAGGTGCCCGCACGGTTGGGCGAGCCCTTGCCGATGGCGGTTTTGCAGACGATCAGGGTAGGCTTGTCAGCGCTGTGTTTGGCGCTGGCAATCGCAGCCGACACGGCAGCGGCGTCATGGCCGTCCACGGCGTCGATCACGTTCCAGCCACAAGCGGCAAAACGCTGGGGCGTGTTGTCGATGAACCAAGGGGTCACCTGGCCGTCGATCGAGATGCCGTTGTCGTCGTACAAGGCAATCAGTTTGTTCAGCTTCCAGGCGCCAGCCAGGGCCACGGCTTCGTGGCTGATGCCTTCCATCAGGCAGCCGTCACCCAGGAACACGTAGGTGTGGTGATTGACGATTTTGTGGTCGGCTTTGTTGAACTCAGCAGCCAGCATCTTCTCGGCCAGGGCCATGCCCACGGCGTTGGTGATGCCCTGACCCAGCGGGCCGGTAGTGGTTTCCACACCGGGGGTCACGCCCACTTCGGGGTGGCCAGCGGTTTTGCTGTGCAGGGTGCGGAAGTTCTTGATTTCTTCAATGGGCAGCTTGTAGCCTGTCAGGTGAAGCACCGAATAAATCAGCATCGAGCCGTGGCCGTTGGACAGCACAAAGCGGTCACGGTTGGCCCAATGGGGGTTTTTGGGGTTGTGTTGCAGGTGATCGCCCCACAGCGCGACGGCCATGTCGGCCATGCCCATGGGGGCGCCGGGATGCCCCGAGTTGGCTTGTTGAACAGCGTCCATTGCGAGGGCGCGGATGGCATTTGCCATTTGTTGTTGATTGGCCATGGGGCAGCTCCGGGGAAGTATTCTGGTAAACCCGGCATTTTAGCGGTTGTCAGACTCCCACCCTTCGCTGCATCAAGCCCGCAGCCAACGCCAAGTCTGAGCATCCTGCCACTTACATGCCCAGATGGTGGCCGCCTCACAAGCCGCCTCACAAGTTCGACCCACCAGCGCTCTTGGACGGCTGCTGTCAGCCCTGGGCCACCGACAAAGCCAGTACCAGATCGGCCCAAGCCTTGGCCTTGTCGACCGGATTGCGCAGCAAGTTCGACGGCGGATAAGTCACCACCACCGGCACGCCCTGAAAGTCGTGCAAACGACCGCGCAGTTTGCCCATGGGCTCGGTGCTGCCCAGCAGGCTCTGGATGGCAAAACGGCCCATCGCCAAAATCACGCGGGGTTGCGCCAGCGCAACCTGTCGCGACAAATAGCCCGCGCAAGTGGCCAACTCGGCGGTCTCGGGGTTGCGCCCGTTCAAGGGGCGGCATTTGACGGCGTGGGTCACGCAGGCCTCAGGGCTATCTGCGCTGGCGTCGGCAGGGCCCGGCGAGCCTTGGCGGCGCACGCCCACGGCCTTGAGCATATTGTCCAGCAGCACGCCCTCTGGACCGGTGAAGGGCTGGCCTTGCTGTTCGTCTGTTTCTAAGGGCAAGTCGCCCACCACCATCCAGCGGGCGGTGCCCTGACCTGTGCCCAAAATGGGCGTTTGGCGTGCAGCGCACAGGCCGCACGACTGACAAGCTTTCACAGCAGTTTCCAGTTCGGACCAGCCCATGCTGGACAAACCTTCGGGTAAAGGCGTCAAGGCAGAACCATTGGCTTGGCTTGCGGCTTGCGTTGGGTCTGGCACTTGGGCTGCAGGCGCACGCACAGCGGGGCGAGCAGCTGCCACGGGTGCAGTGGGCGGCGCTGGACGCGACGGGCTTGCAGCCCCAGCAGCGACGGACACACCCGTCGCTGGCACCGCGCTCACTGCGGCCGCGGCCGGTGCATCGCCCGCCACAGCATGTGGCGCGGCCTCGCTGCGCTGGGGCCACCACACGCGCACGCCCATCTCGGCCAGCATGGCGCGTTGGCGGTCGTCCAGGTCAAATTGTGTGGGGTCGCTCATGTTGGGGCTCACAGTTTCAAACTCATCACCACCGCATGTTCACGTTGCTGGCGGCCTGCGGGATAGTAATCCTTGCGGATGCTGACCTGCTTGAAGCCGTAGCGCGCATACACCTGCAGCGCACGCAGGTTGCTTTGGCGCACCTCCAGCCACAACCATTGCGCGCCTGCGTGGCGAGACATGAGCGACAAGGCGTCCAGCATCATGTGGCCCCAACCCTGGCCTTGTTGCGCCGGGGCGACGGTGATGTTGAGCAAGTGCATTTCCTCCACACCGTGCATGGCCAAAAAGTACCCCAGCAATTCGCCATCCAACCACAGGCATTGGGCCTCAAACAGGGTGTTGAGCGAGTCGCGAAAATTGCCCCGCGTCCAGGGGTGGCTGTAGGCGGTTTGCTCGATGGCGATCACCGCGTCCAGATCCTCCTGCGTCATGGAGGCGAGCGTGACGCGGTTGCGCGTGGCTTCCGAGGGCTGGGTGCTCTCGTCGGCTGGCGCGGGCTTCATGGTCAGATTCATGGTCAGACTGAGGGCTGCGCTGCGGCCTTGGCCAAAGCAGTTTTGGCCTCCACGGCTTGCGCCTTCATGGCCTCACGCTCGGCCGTGGTGTTGGCCACTTTGTCGCGGATGTACAGCGGCATTGCCTGCTCGGCCGGCACGGCCAGGCCTTGCGCCCACAAGGCGGGGGCCAGGCGCAGCAAAGCGGCTGCAGTGGGCAGGGCCTCGCAGCGCAAGCCACCGGTTGCCACAGGGGGCAGTCTCTCGCCATAAGCGGCAAAGGCGTTGCCCGCCTGCAGCACCACGCGGTCATCGGGCATGTGCAGTTTTTCGGGGACACCCACTTGCAAGGGCGCGGCCTCCTGCCAACGGCCATGGCTTGCACCCGGCACAGGCTCCCAGCGGTAAGCTGCGCTGTACACCTCGTCCATGCGGGCGTCGAGCAGCGCCAGCACAGTCAACTCGGCATCGGGCGTGATGACCCCCGCTTGCACTTGCGCCCAGCGCGCCTCTTCGGCCACAGCCATCAAAGTATCGACAGGCAACACCGGAACATTGGCCCCAAAGGCCAGGCCTTGCGCCACGGCGCAGGCTGTGCGCAAGCCGGTGAACGACCCCGGCCCTCGACCAAACACAATGGCATCCAGCGAGGCCAGCGGCATGTCGGCCTCGGCCAGCATCGCCAGCACCGCCGGGATCAAACCGCTCGAAGCTTGTGCGCCACCGGGCAGGGTTTGGGTCCAGACCTGCCCGCCACGGGTAACGGCCAAAGACAGCACATCGGTGCTGGTGTCAAAGGCCAGCCAGCGGCGCTCGGGGCTGGTGCTCATGGCTGGCCTCCAGTTGGGGGCGAAGTGGGCGCAACAACAGGTTTTTTGGCCTGTCGCACACCAAACAAAATGCCACTGGTCACCAGCACCAGCCCAGCCAGCAAATTCCAGTGCATGGGCTCACCCAAAAACCACACCGCCCCCAGCGCCGACAAGCCCGGCACCAAGGCCGTGATCATGGTCGAACGCACCGGCCCGTAGTGGCGCACCATCTGCGTGAAGGTGATGCCCGAGATGACCACCGAGCCCACGCCCTGGAACACCGCTTGGAACAAAATTTCGGACCACGGGGCTTGGTGCAGTTGCGTGGGCAAAACCTGCAAGGCCACCAGCAAGGCAAACAAGGGCACAAAGCAGACAAAGGCAAACGCGGTGATGGCCATGGTGGCGCGCACCGCATCAAAACCATGGCTACGCACCAGCACGCTGTAACTGGCCCAACACAGGGCTGCCGCCATGAACAGCAAATCGCCCTTCCAGACCTCGCCGCCGTCAAAGGCCATGAGCAAGCTCGCGCCACCCACCAACACATCGCCCAGCACGATGAAGCCCAGCCCCACGGCGCGGGTGGTGGCCACTTTTTCACGCAGGAACAACCAGGCCAGCAAGGTGGTCCACAGTGGCAGGCTGCCGGGCATGAGCACCGAGGCGTGCGTGGCAGGTGCATACACAAAACCGGTGTAGGCCAGGATGGCGTACAAAAAGCCGCCCAGCAGGCCGGTTTGCACCGTCTGCCGCAACGGCAAGGGCGACAGGCCACACAAAGAGCCCACTTTTTCACCCGCCTGGCGTGCTGGACGCATCAGCCACCAAGCCCAGGGCAACAAGACGGCGCTGGCCCCCAAAATGCGGGCCAGCACAATGTCCAAAGGCAACAAGCCCCGAGACGCCGAGGCTCGCGCAATGACAATGAAACCTGTCCAGATGAGCACCGTGACGACCGCCGAAGCCAGGCCCACGGTTTTTGAAGAAAATCGCATGGCCCGAATCATACGGGGCCGCTGCACAGTCGCGAGCTGTGCCCCCTTTTGACGACCCCGCAGGCCTGCGTGTCCCTCGTGGTCCCCGTTAGACTCGCCCGATGACCCGCTCCCGCGCCCAGCGCCCATTTTTGTTCACCCTGGCCCAGGCTGCCTGTGCTGCCTGTGCTGCCTGTACTGCCTGTACTGCCTTGGCGCTGAGTACCGCCTTGCTCTGGCCTGCCCATGCGCAAAGTACCGCTCAATCCACGTTGCCCCGGTCCGTCCTGCAAACCCTGAACCAAGCTCAAATTCCCCCTTCGGCCCTGAGCGTGCTCATCGCCCCGCTGCCGGATGGCGCAGGGTCCAGCAGCGCCCGGCCACGCCACTTGTCGCACCACGCCCAAACCAGCGTCAACCCGGCCTCGGTCATGAAGCTGTTCACCACCTACGCCGGCTTGAGCCTGCTGGGGCCCGACCACGTCTGGCGCAACCGGGTGTACACCGACGGCCCGGTGCGCGATGGCGTGCTGCAGGGCAACCTGGTCGTGCGCGGCAGCGGCGACCCCAAGCTGGTGGTCGAGCGTCTGCAAGAACTGCTGGCGCAGGTTCGGGCGGCGGGCGTGCGCGAGGTGCGTGGTGACATCGTGCTCGACCGCAGCGTGTTCGACGTGCGCGAGCGCAACGAGCCCTTTGACGACGAACCCCTGCGGCCCTACAACGTAGGGCCAGACGGGCTGCTGCTCAACTTCAAGGCGGTGGTCTACAAGTTCACGCCCGATGCCGCCAGCGGTCAGGTGCAGGTGCGCTTTGAGCCGCCATTGGCAGGCTTTTCTGCCCCCACGCAACTGCCGCTCAGCCAAGCCCCGTGCAGCGACTGGCGTCGCCAGCTGCAGGCCGACTTCAGCCAACCCCAGCAGGTGCGCTTTGCGGGCCGCTACCCGGCCAGCTGCGGCGAGCGCGAATGGCCCGTGGCCTACCCGGAGCCCGAAGCCTATGCACCCCGCGTCATGCAGGCCATGTGGCTGGGCGCGGGCGGGCAGCTCACAGGGCAGGTGCGCTACGGCGCGCGCCCAGCAGCGGCCAAGCTGCTGCTGGAAGCGCCCTCCTTGCCCTTGTCCGAGATCATCCAAGACATCAACAAATTCTCGAACAACGTGATGGCGCAGCAGCTTTACCTGACACTGTCGAGCGAGCTGGGTGCACCCGGGCGGTTTGAGGCTTCGCGGCTGCGGCTGTCGCAGTGGTGGCGACAGGGCTTTGCCGGACACGACGAACCCGTGCTGGACAACGGCTCTGGCCTGTCGCGCAGCGAGCGCAGCACGGCGCAGGCCCTCACCGCCTTGCTGCAGGCCGCGCACGCCAGCCCGCACGCCCGGCACTTTGTGGACTCGCTGGCCATTGCCGGGGTCGACGGCACCGCCGCCCGCCTCAAAGACCGCAGCCCGCAGTCGCCCGTGATCGGCAACGCTTGGCTCAAAACCGGCTCGCTGCGCGATGTGGCCTCAGTGGCCGGTTATGTGCAGGGCCAAAGCGGCCAGCGCTACACCTTGGTGGCGGTGCTGCACCACCCCAACGCCCATCAGGCGCGGGCCGCGCTGGACCAGTTGCTGGAATGGACCGTGCGCGACATGGATTCGGACCCTGCCAAGCCTCGCAAACCCCACACCATGCAGCGCAGCAAAGCACGCTGAACCCCTCAAGCAAGCATACAAGGAGTCACAACATGAACCTCATCGACTGGGTCGGCTCTGTGGCCGCCTTTCTGACCACCGCCAGCTTCATCCCGCAAGCCTGGCAAACCTTTCGCACCCGAGACGTGAGCGGCATCTCACTGGGCATGTACAGCCTGTTCACCTCAGGGGTGGCGCTGTGGCTGGTCTACGGTGTGCTGATGATGGCTTGGCCCATCATCATCGCCAACATCATCACCACCAGCCTGGCGCTGATGATTTTGGTGATGAAGTTGCGATACCGCTGAATATTCTTTAGCAAAAATCGATGACAAATCGGTGAATACCCCCATAGATTGAATCGATTCACTCGATTAAATTGAAAAAAGAACGATTGTTCTTTTTTAATCCAATGGAGACACACCATGAAAACATTGAAGTACGGCATCCCGATGCTCGGCGCAGCCCTATTGGCTGCTTGCGGCGGCAATGACACGCCCCACGGTGCCTTGATCGATAACCCAGTCTTGCTGACCACCCTGACCAAAGCACAATTCGACGGTAGCCCACTTGCGGGCTTGAGTGGCAAAGCCAAATGTGACGTCAAGGTCGTTTCCCTCAACTACGCGACACCCGGCGTCAGGGGAGAGAATTCCAACGCCTCAGGCGTTTTGTTGCTGCCCTCTGGAGCCGATTGCACTGCCGCTGCGCCTTTGGTGGCTTATGCCAAAGGCACCGACGTAGAAAAACCCCGCACACTGGCCAACCCTGCTGATGGCGAAACCTTCATGCTGGCGGCCATGTACGCCAGCCAGGGCTACGCCGTGGTGGCGACCGACTACCTGGGGTTCGCCAAATCCAATCACAGCTACCACCCTTACCTGCACGCAGACTCTGAAGCCACCTCGGTCATCGACTCAATCCGCGCTGCACGCAACGCTGTGTCAGCTCAGGGGGCCAGCCTCAATGGCAAGGTCATGCTGGCTGGATACTCGCAAGGTGGTCACGCTTCCATGGCCGCTCACCGCGCGATTGAAAGGAGCTTGTCTTCCGAGATCAACGTGGTGGCTGGCGCGCACTTAGCTGGACCATACAACCTCTCAGGCTCAATGAAGCTGCCTGATGCGATTGCGGGTTACCAGTTCTTTGTGCCTTACCTGGTCACCGCTTGGCAGAAAATTTATGGCAATTTGTACAGCGATGTCAAAACCGCATTCAAAGCACCTTATGCCGATGGCATTGAGTCTTTGCTGCCCAGCCCCACTTTGAACTACACCACGCTGGTCACCAGCGGCAAGTTGCCAGGCATCAACGGCGAAACACCCAACCAAGCACGCGATGCCTTGTTCCAGCCTGCGTTCAGCAGCGACATTTTGACCAACCCCAACAACGCCACATTTCTGGCCGCTAAAAAGAATGACTTGCTGGACTGGTCCCCCAAGTCGCAACTCATGCTGTGTGGCGGTAGTGGTGATCCCACTGTGCCACCTGCTGTGCACCAAGCTGTGATGAAAGCCGCTTTCGATGCGAAAGGGCTGACCAACGTCCAATCAGTCGACGTAGATGGGACCATTAAAGCTTTGTACGGTAACGTGTTGGCGACCGATCCGATGGGCTACTACAGCAAATACCATGGCACTTATGAACCACCGCTCTGCCACGCAGCCGCCAAAAAGGAGTTTGATAAGGTGAAGTAAACACCAAAAACTTCATGAATACGGCCCGCTTAATGCGGGCCGTGTTCATGAAAAGTATGGAGGCCTCAGGCCGCTGCTCTGAGCAGTCGATCGCGAACACCTTCCCAGTCAGGGTTATCAGGTGGGTTCTGCACCCAAATTTGCGTAACGCCCCGGCCGTCCAAGTCGCGCAGCACGCTGAACAAGTCGTGCGCAGCTTGCTCGGCCGTCGTAGCTTGCTGTCGCCACAGCACCCCCGTACCAAAGCCTTCATCGTTTGCGGGACGCTCAACCGACCACACCCCCAGATTGTTAGCGTGCGGCCCCAAAGCTTGCAACTTTTGGGTGATGTCGGCCGCCGTCATCAGGCGCACCTTGGCGCGTGGCGCATAGTGCGACTCGAGCGTGCCCGAGGCGCGGGGTGCAGGCTGGCCCAGCACCGCTTGCGGCGCATCCTTGTCCAAAACAGCGCGGCTGCAAGCTGCTTCAATTTGCCCCCGCGTGATGTGCCCCGGGCGCAGCAGCACCGGCTCGCCCCGCGTGCAGTCGATGATGGTGGACTCGATGCCCACGTCGCACTCGCCGCCGTCCAGTATCAACAACTCTGGGCCCAACTCAGACTGCACATGCGCTGCACTGGTGGGGCTGACGCGGCCAAATCGGTTGGCGCTGGGGGCCGATACACCCCACACGCCCAGCGGCAGGCAGGCCAGCAGCAAAGCCTGCGCCATCGGATGTGAGGGGCAACGCAAACCGATCGAGTCTTGCCCCCCGGCCGATGCCGCCGCCACGCAGCTTTTGCGCGGCAGGATCAAGGTGAGTGGCCCGGGCCAAAAAGCGGCCATCAAACGCTGCGCAAACTCGGGCACTTGCGACGCAAACAGCGGAACCTGGTCCACACCAGCCACATGCACGATGAGCGGGTGGTCGGCCGGGCGGCCCTTGGCCACAAAGATTTTCGCCACGGCCGCGTCGTCGGTCGCATTGGCGGCCAGGCCGTACACCGTCTCGGTGGGCAGGCCGACCAACTGGCCGTCACGCAAAGCTTGTGCAGCCTGCGCAATGGCCGCATCCGAGGCACTCAGGATCATGGTGGTCTTAAAAGGCTTCAATGCCCAGCAGTGCTGCCGCTTGCAAGGCGGTGGCGCGCACGGCCTCGGGTGTGGCACCCGTGATGTTCAGGTGGCCCATCTTGCGGCCTGGGCGGGCCGACAACTTGCCGTAAAGGTGCAAGTGCGTGCCGGGCAGCGCCAGCACTTGTTGCCAAGCGGGGGTGGTTGGGCCTTTGCCCGTGGGCGTGACTTCAGGCCACAGATCGCCCAGCAAATTGAGCATGATGGCCGCTGAGTGTTGACGCGGCTGCGTCAGCGGCAAACCCGCCAGCGTGCGCACCTGCAACTCAAACTGCGACTGGTCGCAGGCGTTCATGGTGTAGTGGCCGCTGTTGTGCGGGCGTGGTGCCATTTCGTTCACCACCAACTGACCGCCTTCGAGCATGAAAAATTCCACGCACAGCACGCCCACATAATTCAACCCCTCGGCGATGGCGCGGGTGGCGGCCACGGCTTGCGCCGCCACGTCTAAGGGCACTGCACCCTCGTAGACGCGGGTCACGGCCAAAATGCCGTCGCGGTGCAGATTCGATTGCACCGGAAAATTCACCATCTGACCATCGGCTCCACGCGCCACGATGACCGAGCATTCGGCCTGCAGTGGCAGCATTTTCTCGAGCACGCAAGGCACGTTTTTCAACTCTGTCCAAGCGGCCACCAATTCTTCACGGGTCTTGACACGGACCTGGCCTTTGCCGTCGTAACCCATGCGGGCCGTTTTGAGGATGCCGGGCAGCAACTCAGCGCCCACAGCAGCCAACTGCGCAGGGTTCCCGATGAGGGCGTGCGGGGCCACCGGCACGCCGCAGCGCACAAAGTGGGCTTTTTCGGCGGCGCGGTCTTGGGCAATGGCCACAGACTCAGCTGACGGCGCCACAGGACGTTGCGCGCCCAGCGTCACCAGAGCGGGTGCAGGCACGTTTTCAAATTCGGTGGTGATGGCCGCGCAGCGCTGCATCAACTGGGCCAGGCCCTGCTCATCGAGGTAGTCGGTCTGGATGTGGTGATGGCTCACCAATCCTGCCGGACTGACCACATCGGGGTCGAGCACCGCAGTGAAGTAACCCATGGCCTGCGCCGCCTGCACGAACATGCGCCCCAACTGACCACCCCCCATCACGCCCAAAGTGGCCATCTGACCATTGACCATGGCGCCCGGAAGAATGGCGCGGCTCATGCGGCACCTGTTGGTGAAACGGGCGGCAGTGTCATGGCGCGGGCCATGGCGGTTTGTTCGGCGCGGAAAGCCTCAAGCTTGGCGCGCAGGGCCGGGTCGTTGTTGGCCAACATGGCCACGGCAAACAAAGCCGCATTGGCCGCACCTGCTGCGCCAATGGCAAAGGTGGCCACGGGCACGCCCTTGGGCATTTGCACAATGCTGTGCAGCGAATCCACCCCCGACAGGGCTTTGGTCTGCACGGGCACCCCCAGCACCGGCACCACGGTTTTGGCCGCCAGCATGCCGGGCAGGTGGGCTGCGCCGCCTGCGCCCGCGATGATGACTTGCAAGCCGCGCGCAGCGGCGGTCTCTGCATACGTGAACATATCGTCCGGCATTCTGTGGGCCGAAACCACGCGGGCATCGTGAGGGATGCCAAACTGTTGGAGAATCTGGACTGCGTGCTGCATGGTGTCCCAGTCGGAGCTGGAACCCATAACGACGCCGATGAGCGCTTGAGTCATTGGGTGCTTTTCGTGATCAATGTCGAATTTTAAGGTTTCACCCGCTTGGGGTCTGAAACACAACCCGGAACACTGCCCACCATGATGGACGTCACGATACAAAACTTTGAAGCCGAGGTGATCGAAGCCTCCATGACCACGCCCGTGTTGGTGGATTTTTGGGCCCCTTGGTGCGGCCCATGCAAGTCTTTGGGCCCTGTGCTCGAAAAAGTCGAAGCCGCCTACGCCGGCCGCTTCAAGCTGGTCAAAATCGACTCTGACCAAGAGCAGCAACTGGCCCAGGCCTTTGGCATCAAAAGCATTCCGACCTGTGTACTGCTGATGAACGGCCAGCCGGTCGATGGTTTCATGGGCGCCTTGCCCGAGGGTCAGGTCAAACAGTTTTTGGACAAACACCTGCCCGCCGAAGGCGCGCTGCCCCTCCAGGCTGCCGCCCAAGAAGCCCCGCCTCACCCAGAAGCTGCTGACGCCCTCAGCGCCCGCGCCGCGCTGGAGCAGGCCCTGGCCACCAACCCGGGCAACGACGACGCCCGTTTTGACCTGGTCAAGCTGCTGATTGGCCTGGGCGAGTTGGCCGAAGCCGCCGCCTTGCTGGCCCCGGCCATGGCCCGCATCCCGGTGCCGCTGCGCTTTGAGGCGCAAACCCAATGGCTCAACGCGCTGGAATTTGTGACCACCGACCCCCGTGGGGAATGGGAGTTGGACCAGTTTGATGCCTTGATTGCCCAGAACAAACGTGACTTTGAAGCCCGGTTTGCCAAAAGCCGCCTGCTGATCGCGATCGGCCAATGGGAAGCGGCGATGGACGAGCTGCTCGAAATCATCATGCGCGACAAAAAGTGGGACGACGAAGCCCCACGCAAAACCTTTGTCGCCCTGCTGGAGTTGATGACCCCGCCCAAATCCAAGGCACAAGACGCCACCGGGAAATCCGCAGGCGGCATCGAACTGATGGGCAAAGCCGCCCTGCAAGAAGACCCGCACATGGCCATGATCTCGAGCTACCGGCGCAAGCTGAGCATGATGCTCAACTGAGCACAGCTCAACGTCGGACCTGAAGGTGCCGACCTACAAAACCCGTGGGCTTGTGACGACTGCGCCGCCAACAGACTCAGCGGGTGGCCCCGGCCTGGCGTTCGATGTCTATGCGCATGCGCTGCAGCAGGCCTGCCGACATGAGCACCTCCCCCACCACAAACATGGGGCCCACCAGCAAGCCCACCACATCGTCCACAAAAGCCGGTTTGCGGCCCTCGAAATAGTGGCCAATGAACTGCAAAACCCAGCCAACGAGAAACAGGCCCAAGCCCGCCTGCCAAACCGCCAGCCCCAGGGCTTGCGCCAGGGGTGGCACCTCATGGGCGGCGGCGATCAGCACGCCATTGACCACCGATGTGGCCAGGCCCAGCAACAGATCACCGCGGCTCAGGTACCACAGGCTGGTGATTGCCCACATGGCCCAGGCCAGCGTCACGGTCTGACCCGCCACAGACCAGGCCGGGCCCAGCAGAAAGACGCCGATGGACAGGAAAATCAGCGGAATGCCCAGCAGATGGGTGGCGATGTTGCGGCGATCGCGGTGGTAATGGGCGTACTGCACCATCAACGGGGTCGCAGGTCTGAAAAGCGTCATTTGATCCTCTCATTCGGGCAGCCAAAGCCCCCAATGTAATACTTGTCGTTACAGACTTTTACCGGTTTTGGCCCGCCAAGCGGGTTACGTCACCCGGTTTTCCGGTGAATGCCCCTTAGAATTGAAACACCACTTTCGATTTCATTTTGAACCATGTCACGCGCCCAACCCTTGATCACCCCTGAAGAGCTGCAATGCCTGCTCGGCGGTGCGCCTGTGCGCTCGAACTTGCCCAGCCGCAGCCCTCTGGCGCAACTGCCGTCGCTGCACTGGGGCGCGGCACTCTGGCTGGTCAAAGGTATTTTCCTTTATGCCGTGCTCATGAGCCCCGAAGCCGCCAACCTGGTGGGCAGCAGCCGTTACCTGTGGATGCGCGGCAGCCTGGAGCTGGTTTGCTTGGCCGCTTTCTGGGGTGCTTGCTTGCACCCGCGTGGCCGTCTGGTCGCCAACGCCAGCTTGCTGGTGGCGGGCACCACCTTGCTGCTCGATGCCATGACGCTGCTGGCCTTAACGGGCTGAATTTCCTGGCACCCAAGACAAAGGCGCTGCCATGCAGCGCCTTTTTTGTGCCCTCAATGCCAAGAGGTTCAGGCCATCAGCTTCTTCATCGCCTCTTCGTATTTGGCCGCCGTTTTCTCGATCACCTCTCGCGGCAGACGTGGCGCAGGCGGGGTCTTGTCCCATAGCTCGCCGTTGATCTGGGTGGTTTCCAGCCAGTCGCGCAAAAACTGTTTGTCGTAGCTCGGCGGATTGGTGCCTTGCGCATAACTCTGTTCGTAAGAGTCAGTGGGCCAATAGCGCGATGAATCGGGTGTCAGCACTTCGTCCATCAGCACCAAGGTGCCGTCCTGGTCCAGGCCAAACTCGAACTTGGTGTCGGCAATGATGATGCCCTTAACCGCCGCGATGTCGCGCGCTGCCTTGTAGAGCTGAAGGCTGATGTCGCGGATGCGGGTGGCCAAGTCGGTGCCGATCATGGCCACGGTCTGCTCGAAGGTGATGTTTTCATCGTGCTCGCCCACCGCCGCTTTGGCCGCTGGCGTGTAAATGGGCTCGGGCAGGCGGCTGGCGTTTTTCAGGCCAGCGGGCAGCTTCACGCCACACACGGCTTGGTTGTCTTGGTATTCCTTCCAACCGCTGCCGGCCAAATAACCGCGCACCACCGCTTCGACCGGAATGGGTTTGAGGCGCTTGACCAGCATCGACCGACCCGTGACCTGCGGCACTTCTTCGGCGCTCACCACGCTCTCGGGGGCATCGCCCGTCAGGTGAATCGGGCAGATGTTCAGGCCGTTGGGGCCGAGCTTGTCGAACCAAAACAGCGCCATTTGCGTGAGCAGCACCCCTTTGCCCGGAATCGGCTCGCCCATGATCACGTCAAAAGCGCTGATGCGGTCCGACGCCACCATCAAGATGCGGTCGTCGCCCACGGCGTAGTTGTCACGCACCTTGCCACGCGCCAGCAAAGGCAAGGAAGTCAGGGCCGAGGTGTGAAGCGCAGAAGTCATGGCAAAAAACAGTCCCACAAAAAAGAAAAAGGCCCGTTGAACAGACAACGGGCCATTCGGGTCAATTATCGCAGGCTCAGTTCACCACTTGGGCCAATTCACCCCGCGCGTAACGGGCGGCCACCACCTGCAGGTTGTCGCCCTTGATCTTGGGTGCTTGGCCTTCGCAGCCGAACTGCAAATAACGCTGCTTGCAGATTTGCTTGGCAGCTTCGCGGGCGGGCTTGAGCCATTCGCGGGCGTCGAACTTGTCGGGGTTTTCAAACAGGAACTTGCGGCAAGCGGCGGTCATGGCCAGACGGATGTCGGTGTCGATGTTGATCTTGCGCACGCCGTGCTTGATGGCTTCCTGGATTTCCTCGACCGGCACGCCGTAGGTTTCCTTCATTTGGCCGCCGTACTGGTTGATCATGGCCAGCAGGTCTTGCGGCACGCTGGACGAGCCATGCATCACCAAATGGGTGTTGGGGATGCGCTGGTGGATTTCCTTGACGCGGCTGATCGCCAAAATGTCGCCCGTGGGCTTGCGGCTGAACTTGTAGGCGCCGTGGCTCGTGCCAATCGCAATCGCCAAAGCATCCAGGCCAGTGGCCTTGACGAATTGGGCGGCCTCTTCGGGGTCGGTCAGCATTTGGCTGTGGTCCAGCTTGCCCACCGCGCCAATGCCGTCTTCTTCGCCGGCTTCGCCGGTCTCCAAATTGCCCAGGCACCCCAGCTCACCTTCCACCGACACGCCCAACAAATGGGCCATGTCCACCACGCGGCGCGTCACGTCGACGTTGTAGGCAAAGTCGGCCGGGGTCTTGCCGTCTTCCAGCAAGGAGCCGTCCATCATCACAGAAGAGAAACCCAAGTTGATCGCGCCCTGGCAAACCGCAGGGCTTTGAGCGTGATCTTGGTGCATGACCAGTGGAATATGGGGCCACTGCTCGGTGGCGGCCTGAATCAGGTGCTTGATGAAGGGCTCACCCGCGTATTTGCGGGCACCGGCACTGGCTTGCAAGATGACGGGCGCTCCGACCTCGTCGGCGGCCATCATGACGGCCTGGACTTGCTCCAGATTGTTGACGTTGAAAGCTGGAATGCCGTAGCCGTTGACGGCCGCATGGTCCAGCAGCTCGCGCATTGAAACGAGTGCCATGGTGGTGATTTCCCGAGAAGTTAAAAATTCAGATAAGCCGGGCTGTAACCGGCTTGTAACGCATTGGATTTTATAGGTTCCAGTGTGCCGCAGGCCTGCGATGGAAGCGGCCCCGCAGCCTTTAAATGATCGGTTCAAATGTCTGTCATTGGGTAGCTCGGGCCTTGACGGTCCGACAGCCATCTTTTAGCGAAGGGCCATTTCAGGGTTGGACCGGTCAAAAGCTCAGGTGGCCCGGCAAATCTTGAGGGTGTTGGTGCCGCCTGGCGTGCCCATGGGCTCGCCCACGGTGATGGCGTAGACATCCCCCGCTTGCACAATGCCGCGCTTTTTCAGGTGCGCTTCGGCTTCGGTCAATGCGGTGTCGCGGTCGGTGCTGGTGTCCATCAACAAGGGGCTGACGTTACGCATCAAGGCCATCTTGCGCTGGGTGGCCACCTTGGGCGTCAGCGCATAAATGGGCATGCGCACGCTGTGGCGGCTCATCCACAGCGGGGTTGAGCCCGAATCGGTCAAGGCCACAATCGCCTTGGCCTTGAGGTGGTGCGCGGTGAACAGCGCGCCCATGGCGATGGCATGGTCAATGCGGTTGAAGTGGGCACCCACAAAATCGTCGTCCAACGGGTCGTGGTCGGTTTTCTCGGCTTCCAGGCAGACGGCGGCCATCATCTCCACCGTCTCCAGCGGGTACTTGCCCGCAGCGGTCTCGGCGCTCAACATCACCGCGTCGGTGCCGTCCAGCACGGCGTTGGCCACGTCGCTCACCTCGGCACGCGTGGGCACCGGGTTGACGATCATGCTTTCCATCATCTGTGTGGCGGTGATGACCAGTTTGTCCATTTCGCGGGCGCGTTTGATCATGTGCTTTTGCAAGCCCGGCACAGCCGCGTTGCCCACCTCTACCGCCAAATCACCGCGCGCCACCATGATGCCGTCGGACACGGCCAGGATGCGGTCGAGCTCGGGGATGGCTTCGGCCCGTTCGATCTTGGCGATCAAACCCGGGCGGTGTCCGTTGGTGCAAGCCACGTTGCACAGCTGGCGCGCCATTTCCATGTCGGTGGCGTTTTTCGGGAAGCTCACCGCCACATAGTCGGCATTGAAGCTCATGGCCGTGCGGATGTCGTCCATGTCCTTGGCGGTAAGGGCAGCTGCCGTCAAGCCGCCGCCTTGTTTGTTGATGCCCTTGTTGTTGGACAACTCACCGCCCAACTTGACGGTGGTGTGCACCTGCTCGCCCTTGACGGCGGTCACTGTGAGGACAATCAGGCCATCGTTGAGCAAGAGCACATCGCCGGCCTTGACATCCCGCGGCAACTCTTTGTAATCCAGGCCCACACCCTGCAAGTCACCCGGCTCGGTGCGCGAGGCATCCAGCACAAAGGGCGCGCCAGGCTCCAGCATCACTTTGCCCTCGGCAAACTTGCCCACCCGGATCTTGGGGCCCTGCAGGTCGGCCATGATGGCCACTTCGCGGCCAGCGCGTTGCGAGGCTTCGCGTACCAAACGGGCGCGGTCCACATGGTCTTGCGCCTTGCCGTGGCTGAAGTTCAAGCGAACCACATTCACACCGGCCCGGATCATGGCCTCCAAAAGTGCGGGATCGCTGGAAGCAGGGCCTAAGGTGGCAACAATCTTGGTGGCGCGACGGGGCATCAGGGAATCTCCAATGTAATTTGATTTCAATTCTCACACGAAACGGGTGACACAACCGGTTCTTTTGGTGTGCATCGTTCGACAAAACAACTCGCAGCACCACGCCAACAACTGGCTGCTTTCTGACTTTTGGGCGCAAGTTGCCTCCAGATCACGCCAGTTGCTTACTTTTACCCTTTCCAATACCCTTGAATTGATCTTTGTCAGTCCAGCCCAACGCCAAGCCGACTAAACTCGACGTTAAGCGATTTACATTTAAGCGTTATGACTGCCCTACACACCCCCAACGTCGATCAGCCCATCCCATTGGACCAACCCCTGCCGCACCGCAAGACCTTGCGTGAATGGCTGGTGCCCTTGTCCGAGC
>JBIKRC010000141.1:0-5660 GCA_044349375.1 Limnohabitans sp. | reverse complement strand
CGCCCCAGAAGGCGGTGATCTTCATCTTGCCGCCGGTCTTGGCAGCCAAGATTTCTTGCATTTTCTTGACGCCCACGCCCACCGGGTGGTCTTCATTCACACCGTTGGTGAACTTGATGTTGCGGTCGGCAAACTGCGCCATCGCGCTCGATGCCACCAGGAAAGTACCCGCGAGCAGGGCTACCAGATTTCTGCGTTTCAACATGACTGTCTCCTTTTAAAAAATACACAGGGTTAAGAAATCATCTCAGCATCCACTTCATCGGCTCGATGACGATGGAGGGGAAAGCAACCAACAAGGCCAGCACACCGAGCTGCGCCAACAAGAAGGGCATGACCCCCTTGAAAGCCGTGTCCATGTTGATCTTGGCGACACCACAGACCACATTGAGCACGGTGCCCACGGGTGGGGTAATCAAACCGATGGCGTTGTTCATGATGAACAAGACACCAAAATAAACCGGGTCAATGCCGGCCTTGAGGACCAGGGGCATCAGCACAGGCGTGAGGATCAGCACAGTGGGTGTGAAGTCGAGCGCCGTGCCCACCACAATGACCAAGAGCATCAACACCACCATGAGCAAGGTCTTGTTGCCCATCAGCGGCTCCATCATGCGGGCCACTTCGGCCGGGATGTTGGCCACCGTGATGAGCCAAGCGCTGACCATGGCTGCTGCCACCAAAAACATGATCACTGCCGTGGTCTTGCCGGCTGCCAAAATCAGGCTGTAGAGCTTGGACCATTGCAATTCGCGGTAAATGAACGCGCCCACCACAAAGCTGTAAACCGCGGCCACCACGGCCGCCTCGGTGGGGGTGAACACGCCAAACTTCATACCGCCAATGATGAACACCGGCAAGCCCAACGCCAAAATGCCTTCGCGCGTGGCTTTCAGTTTGTCAGACAGATTCATGCGCGGTCCCGGCTGCACGTTTTCGCGCTTGGCCACCCACCACCACGTCAAGCCAATCGCCACACCCATCAACAAGCCCGGCACGATGCCCGCCAAAAAGAGTTTGGTGATGGACACGTTGGCCGCCACACCGAAGATGATGAAACCGATGGAGGGCGGAATCACCGGCGCAATGATGCCGCCCGAGGCAATCAAACCGGCCGAGCGGCCCACGTTGTAACCAGCCCGTTTCATCATGGGGATCAACAAAGCCGCCAAGGCTGCGGTGTCGGCCACGGCTGAGCCCGACAGCGAAGCCATGATGACCGCAGCCATGACCGCCACATAACCCAGACCGCCCCTGAAATGACCGACCCAGGCCATGGCCAGGTTCACGATGCGACGGCTCAAACCGCCCGCGTTCATGAACTCACCCGCCAGCAAGAAAAACGGCACCGCGAGCAAGGGAAAATTGTCAGCACCGTCCACAAAACGTTGCGCCAAGATTTGGCTGTCGAACGCGTTGATCATGCCGTTGCTGGCCATGTAGGCCATCAGGCTCAAGCCGCACACCAACAAGGCGTAGGCAATGGGCATGCCCAGGGCCATGGCCCCCAGCAAACTGAATACAAAAACAGCGATGGTCATGCGCGGCCCCGCACTTCAGGTTCGATCTCGGCAAGGACCACTTTGTCTTCCGACTCGACCACCAGCACCAGATCCGCCTCAGCCAGTTGTCCAGTCAACAATTGGAACAACTTGTGCACGTTCATGATGCCCATGACAGCGGCCGTGACGTAGCCAATGCCATAAATCCAGATCATGGAAATGCCCACCACCACCGAAATGTTGGTCACTTGCAGATCGTGCATCTTCCAAGTGCCCCAGAAGAACAGCACGTTGCAGCCGAGCATCATCGCTTCGCTCAAGAAAAAGCAGAGCTTTTTACCGCCCAGTGGCAAGCGCCGCACCAGCGTGTCCACACCCAAATGGCCTTTTTCGCGCATGGCCACCATGGCCCCGATGTAGGTCAGCCAGATGAAGCAGTAGCGAGACATCTCGTCCGAGATGGAAATGCCCGAGTTGAAGCCGTAGCGAAGCACCACGTTGCCAAACACCATGATGACCATGGCCACCAGGCAGGCCACCACCAGAAATTCCAGCAGTTTGAAAAAAGTGTTGATCGTCTTTTGCATGCGTGTCTTTCGGCTCAGGCCACTGCCTTGACCGCTTTTTTGACCGCTTTTTTGGCGGCTTGTTGATGGGGCCTGGTTGTCGATTGGATGGGGGTGGCCGCGCCCGAGACCACCGGCAACTTGCGGCGCGAAGCCAGTACCAGATCGATGTCTTGCCGAGCCCCCTCGATCAAAACCATGACGGCCCGCTCGGCCTTGACCGGGTTGCGGGCGATGACGGCGTTGAGCACGGCACGGTGCAGCGGCAGCGAATTTCTCGGGCCATCTTTGATGCGGGTGGAAATTTCAAAACTGGTGCGCAGCAAAGCATTGAGCGCCTTGCTCATTTGCACCAACATGCGGTTGTGAGAGGCCTGCAGCAAACCTTCGTGAAAACGCAGATCATGCGTGACGTAATCGCCGCCCTCTTCCACGGCTTGTTTCATGCCAACGAAGGCGGCCTCGATGTGAGCGATGTCTTCTGGTGTGGCCCGCTCGGCAGCCAGGCGCACGGCGGCGGGCTCCACCACGCGGCGCAGCTCCTGCAAGTCTTTCAAAAACTCAGGGGTCAGGCCGCAGCGGGCCTGCCAGGCCACCACATCGGGGTCAAACCAGTTCCAGTGTGCATCGGGCATGACGCGGGTGCCCACCTTGGGGCCGGTCGAAAGCAGTCCCTTGGCCACCAGCGATTTGATGGCTTCGCGCACCACGGTGCGGCTCACACCCAGCTCTTCACACAAGATCGGCTCAGGAGGCAGGCTCGCGCCCACCGGATAGCGACCAGACAAGATGGCATGGCCCAATAAATCTAGAGAATTTTTGTGGAAATTGTTCGTCATGGCCAAAAGCGTTCGAGCGACCTATCATATGATGATTGAAGGCCTGAGACAGACTCTGGTAAACCCTAGGCTCAGTCGTCTTGGCGTCTAGGGTTTGCCCCATGTCGCTGGTTTTACAAAGCCCGCTTGTTTTTCTATCGTCATACGATAGGATTTTCAAGACGCACGATTGACCTTCAACCTGGACACGCACCATGAGCGACAACAACGGCAGCCCTCCCCGCAAAAAACCCGAAGACCTGCGCAGCCAGCAATGGTTTGGCCGCCAAGACCGCGACGGCTTTGCCTACCGCAGCTGGGTCAAGGGCAAGGGCGTGCCGCACGACCAGTTCGATGGCCGCCCGGTGATTGGCATCTGCAACACCTTCAGCGAACTGACCCCCTGCAACTCGCATTTCCGCACCCTGGCCGAGCAGGTCAAGATCGGCGTGTACGAGGCTGGAGGATTTCCGCTTGAATTTCCGGTGATGTCGCTGGGCGAAACCCTGCTGCGCCCCACCGCCATGCTTTACCGCAACCTGGCATCCATGGACGTGGAAGAGAGCATTCGTGGCAACCCTATCGACGGCGTGGTGCTGCTCATGGGTTGCGACAAAACCACCCCCAGCTTGCTGATGGGCGCATCCAGCGTGGGCTTGCCCACCATTGGCGTTTCGGGTGGCCCCATGCTGAACGGCAAATGGCGCGGGCAAGAATTGGGCTCCGGCACGGGCGTGTGGAGCATGAGCGAACAAGTGCGCGCAGGCACACTCAAATTGGCCGACTTCTTTGAAGCCGAAAGCTGCATGCACCGCAGCCACGGCCACTGCATGACCATGGGCACCGCCAGCACCATGGCGAGCATGGTTGAGGCATTGGGCATTGGCCTGCCCGGCAACGCCGCCTACCCCGCGGTGGATGGCCGCCGCAATGTGTTGGCCCGCGATGCGGGGCGTCGCATCGTCGAGATGGTGCACACCGACCAGACCATCACCAAAGTGCTGACCCGCGAAGCCTTTGAGAACGCCATCCGTACGCTGGCTGCCATTGGCGGCTCGACCAACGCCGTGATCCACCTGATCGCGATTGCGGGCCGGTTGGGCCTGAAGCTCACCGTGGACGACTTTGAGCGCCTGGGCAGCGATCTGCCTTGCTTGCTCAATTTGCAGCCCTCAGGTGACCACCTGATGGAGGACTTCTGCTACGCAGGCGGGTTGCCAGTGGTGATGAAAGAAATTGAACACCTGCTGCACAAAGATATCGTCACGGTGAGCGGCAAGACCGTGGCCGAGAACAATGCCAACGCCGTCAACTACGACCCCCGCGTCATCAAAACATTCGCGGCTCCTTTCAAAGAAAAGGCGGGCATCGCCATCTTGCGCGGTAACTTGGCCCCACGCGGTGCGGTCATCAAGCCCAGCGCGGCCACGCCCGCGCTAATGATCCACACCGGACGTGCGGTGGTCTTTGAAGACAGCAACGACTTCCACAAGCGCATCGACGACGAGAGCTTGGATGTCGATGAAAACTGCATCCTGGTGCTCAAGAACTGCGGCCCCAAAGGCTACCCCGGCATGGCCGAAGTGGGCAACATGCCGCTGCCCCCGAAGGTGCTGCGCAAAGGCATCACCGACATGGTGCGCATCTCTGACGCCCGCATGAGCGGCACGGCCTATGGCACCGTGGTGCTGCACACCACGCCCGAAGCCGCTGCGGGCGGACCCTTGGCCGTAGTGCAAAACGGCGACATGATCGAGCTGAATGTGCCCGAGCGCAAACTGCAACTGCTCATCAGCGACGAAGAACTGGCGCGCCGCTTGGCCCTGTGGGAAAAACCCGCACCCGCCATGAACTCGGGCTACTGGAAGCTCTACATCGACCATGTGCTGCAAGCCGACGAAGGTGCTGACATGGACTTTTTGGTCGGCCAGCGCGGCTCGGCCGTGCCCAAAGACAACCATTGATTTGCAAGGAAAAACCATGCGTATTTTGATCACCGGCGGTGCCGGATTTTTGGGCGCTCGCCTGGCCCGCGAAATTTTGAAGCGTGGCCAACTCAACGGCCAAAGCGTGAGCGAATTGGTGATTGCGGACCTCTTTCCCGCACCTGCCGACCTGTTGGCAGACGCACGCGTCAAGGGCCATGCAGGCCCCATGCTGGAGCAAGGCGATTTGTTCAAGAGCGGGTTTGACGGCGTTTTCCACCTCGCTTCGGCCGTGTCGGGCGAGTGCGAACTCGACTTTGACCTGGGCTTGCGCTCCAACGTGGACAGCTCGCGCTTGCTGCTCGACAGCCTCCGCGCTTCGGGTAAGACTTCTCGTTTGGTGTTTGCCAGTTCGGTCGCGGTGTTCGGCCCCGATGCGGCCAACCCCATGCCCGCCCTGGTGGCCGACACCACCTTGCCCACGCCGCAAACGTCCTACGGCACGCACAAGCTGATGATCGAGTACATGGTGGCCGACTACACCCGCAAAGGGTATGTCGACGGCCGCGCCGCACGCTTGATGACGGTGGCCGTGCGCCCTGGCAAACCCAATGGCGCTGCGTCTTCGTTCTTCAGCGGCATCATCCGCGAGCCCTTGGCGGGCACGGCCACCACCTGCCCGGTGGATGCCCATGTGTCGCACCCCATCTCTTCGCCGGGCACCACCGTGCACGGTTTGATCACCGTGTTCGAGGCCAGCCGCGAAGCCTTCGGTGGCCGCATGGCGCTGAACCTGCCGGGCTTGAATGTGAAGGTCAGCGACATGCTGGCCGCGCTTGAAAAAGTCGC
>JBIKRC010000140.1:0-5695 GCA_044349375.1 Limnohabitans sp. | reverse complement strand
CCAACCCGCGCATCTTGCCGCCTGCGATCTGCGGCACGATAGCTGGCAGCGCCATCGCCCCTCCCGTGATCTGGCTGCCCAGCACATCGCTCACGATGAATGTGGCACCGCGATAGGGAACAATCGTGATCTCAGATTTCACCAGATCGCCCAACAGCGTGAGCTCGATTTGTGGGGTGGAGCCCGCGCCCGGCACGCCCACCGAGACGCGCGAGGGCGTCTGCCTTCCAGCTTCCAGGAAGTCCTTCATGTTGCGCAGCGGTGAGTCTGTGTTCACTGCAAGTATGGTCGGCGCGATGCCTACTTTGGCGATCGGGATCAGATCTTTCTTCGGGTCGTAGCCCACATTGGAGAACTGCGGCAGGATGGTGATGGACGGGTTGGCCGTGATGAGAATGGTATAGCCGTCAGCCGCCGCGCGTGCCACCACGGCCGTGCCCAAAGTGCCAGCCGCGCCCGCGCGGTTTTCGATGATCACGGCCTGGCCCAGGCGTTTGGCCAGCTCCACGCCGACGATGCGCGCGGTGATGTCCACGCCCCCCGCGGGCGGATAGGCAGAGATCAGCCTCACGGGGCGCTCGGGATACTTCTGCGCGTGCGCAGGGACGGCAACCAGGACTGCGATGACCGTGACCGTGGCGAGATTGGTGACTGCACCCGCCAGGGTGTTTAGCCGCCGCGCCGCAGCAGCAAAGTGCAAGCGTTGCATGGTGTTTGTCTCCGTTCGTTGTTGGTCGTCGTTACATCGATGGGCCGAAGCGGCTGATCGCGGACTCGCGCGTGTCCAGAACTTCCGATGTAGTGAGTTCGCCGCTGGCCACAGACAGCACGTATTCGAACAGCCGGCTTCCGGCGGAGGCGATGCTTTCGTCCTTCTCCAGAATGGAGGAGACATCGAAGTCGACGTTGTCCGACATGCCTTCGATGGTGTTGCGATTGCCGCTAATCTTGATCACGGTGGCCACCTGGTGGCCAATGGGGTTTCCCACGCCAGTGGAGAACAGGCACAGCTGGCAGCCACCGGCCGCAAGTCCCGTGATGGACTCCACCGCGGGCGCCGGCCCCGACATGAAGTGCAGGCCGCTGCGCTCGGGCACGTCGCCATACCCCAGCACCCCGACGAGTTCAGACTTGCCCGCCTTGGCCATCGCGCCCAGCGCCTTTTCCTCGATGGTGGTGAGCCCGCCGCGGATGTTGTCCGGCGTGGGGTTGGAGCCGCGCAGGTCGATGCCCAGCGCGATGATTTCCTTCTCCAGCGTCTCGATCTCCGAGATGAACTTCTTACGCACCTCCGTGCTGGCCGCGCGCTCGGCGAACAAGTGTTCGGCGCCGAAGAATTCGGATGTCTCGGTGATGATGGCAGTGCCGCCCGCACCCACTACTTTGTCGGACACCACCCCGATCGATGGATTGGACGCAAGTCCCGAGGTGGTGTCGGAGCCGCCACATTCCAGCCCCAGCACCAGGCTGGACAACGGAAATTCTTCCCGGCGCTGCTTCGACACGTGGCGCACCAGGCGTGCCGCGGCGCGGGTCCCCTTGGCGATGGAGTTGATGGTGCCGCCGGCCTCCTGGATGTCGACCCATTCCACGGGCTTGCCCGAAGCGGAAAGCAGCTCCACAAGCTCGCGCGTGGTGCGAGGCTCCAGCCCGATGGCCACCACGGCCGCGATGTTGGGGTTCAGGCACAGCCCTGCCGTGACCTTCAGCGTGATCGCTCGGTCGCGCCCCAACTGCCCGCGGATGAACGAGCCCGGCAGGTACACCGTGCCCTGCACAGCATCTGCCACCGCGCGGGTGACGGGATTGCAGTTGTCCATGACGGAGATCACCGCCACCATGTTGCGGATGCCCACGGCGTTGCCGCGCCGGTAGCCCAAGAAGGTGGCGCTCATGCCGCTTCCTTTAGGTCGCCGCGCGCGCGCAGTGCTTCCACGTTGTGCACATGCACATGATCACCCGCCAGGATGGCGGCCGTGGCCTGCCCGATGACTTTGCCGTACTTGAGGATGCGCTCACCTTGCGCGATGGGGCGCGTGGCGAGCTTGTGGCCGAAGGGGATGTCGTTCACCAGCCGGACATCGGCCAGGGGCTGGCCGCCGAGCGTGACCTCATCGCCTTGGGTGCCGGGGTCGATGAGGGTGACAACGTTGTCACCGCCATCCAGAAGAATTGCGCGAACCATGGGATTTGTCTCCTAACTGCTATATAACAGTACGTACGTTAGCGCAGTTCGAGCGGTGCGTCAACCGCGCTTCCAAGCATTGGCATTCCCCCTAATTCTGTAAAGAGGGTGTAATGAATTTTGTGTAGGAGGTCTGATGTCTCGTCCGCTCGGCCAAGGCTGAGCAAGTTGCGTTGGCGGGGTTGGCCTTTGGCATCACGTAAGGACTCTACGACTTGTGAGTAGGTGTGACCACGGGCGCGTGAGAGCTTGATGATCATTGTGCAAGAGTAGCGAGCGGGGCGAAAGAAGCAACTACCCAATATGCGCAATGTGTACACAACACGAAAATCCTGAAAAACGCGGCTAAATAATTGATTCATATGGGCCCTACCCCAGGAAATGGCGGAAAAAAGAGGTGGAAGTGTCGAACTCGGGTGAGCACTTCATTGGCTAAGGGTAAATACGCTTTTTAATACATAAACTGCAGTGGTAATCTGGATTAATAAAAATTTTGGTATAACAAACCAAATCGCTGTACACGGCCCCTGTACAGTACTAATTTCTGAATATTGATGCCACAGTTAACCAGAAAATTCTCCCATAGACCACATCACCAAAGGCCTTCCAAATGACAACCTATATCTCCCGCAGAACTGTTCTAAGTCGCAGTGTTTTGACAGCTACCGCCTGTATCGCCGCGCCAAGCATCGTTCACGCGCAGTCGCCACGGGTGCTGAATCTCGGGTTTTCGACACCTCTCGATTCGGACTACGGTGTTTTTTCCACCAAGTTTGCCCAACTTGTCAAGGAACGGATGGGCGGTGCTGTTGAAGTGAAGATACGCTGTTGCGCCACCATCTCGACCGAAGATGACGCCTTCAAGGCGATGCAGCTTGGAACTGTCGACGCTTATTTCGTTTCCCAAAACAATATTTCTCCCCATTTCCCGCTAATGGATATTTTGGTGCTGCCCTACGTGCTTCAAGGCGCTGCGCACGTGCGTAAGATCCGTGAAGGTGGTATTGCAGATGAACTTGCCGATCGGTTGCTCAAGGCCACCGGCCTGCACCTGCTGTCCTGGGGTCCGTTGTCGCACCGCGACTTCTACAACTCCAAACGGCCCATTAACGACGTAAAGGATCTCGCCGGCCTTAAGGTTCGTGTGCCCAAAAATGAAGTCATGATCCAGACCTTCCGAGCCTTTGGAGCGGAGCCGATTCCACTGGCGTGGTCGGAGACACCTGCCGCACTGCAAACCGGCGCGATAGACGGTTCGGACAACGGCACCTCAGTTATCAAGTCCATGAAGTTTTTCGAGTATTCCAAACACCTGGCCATCCTAGAACATTTCGCTGGCTTCGCGCCCTTGTTGGCGAGCCCGCGCTTTATGAACCGTCTGTCGCCCGAACAACAGCGCACCCTCCTACAATGCGCAAAAGAGGCAGGTCAGCTCCAAATCACCACAGTTGAATCTGATGTGGAAAACATTCGTAAGTTTCTTGGCGAAAATGGCATGCGCATCACCCGGCCAAACCAAAAGAGTTTCATAAATGCGGTAGTTCCTTTGCAGGACAAATTCGTGGCTGAACGTGGCGTTGATTTCAAAACCATGCTCGCCAAAATCCGTGCTGCAACTGCATGAGCGTCGCCAGGCCCTTCCTAATTGCAAACTAAGCAATGCCCAGCATGAAGGTCTACAAATGAACGCTGATAGGCCGCTCCTAAAAGCAAGTTCAATAATGCGCACTATTGGAGCTCGCTGATGGGTCCTTCTCCCCTACGGCAAAGCCTCAGCATTTTGGGACGCCCATTTGAGGAATGGGCAGCCTGCGTACTGGTCGCTGTCATAGCACTCTGCGTATGTCTGCAAGTCTTTTCTCGCTATGTGCTGAACATTGGTTTGGTCTGGACTGAAGACGCCGCCATGTTCGCAATGACTTGGGCCGTGTATTTCGGCGCAGCCATGGCGGTGCACGAAAAGTTCCATGTGCGGATGATGGCCACAGTAATGGTGCTTCCCTACCGCGCGGCTTGGTTTGTCACCTTTCTCTCTGATCTGATCTGGGCAGCGTTCCTTGTATTTATGATGTTTTACGGCTGGGAATACCTCGAGCTACTGTGGCGCCAGCAAACCGTTATCGCTTCGATGAATATCGACGCGAAATGGATCCAGACCATCATCGTAATCGGCAACGGTCTGATGTTGTACCGAGTGTTTGAAGCCTATTGGTTTTTTTGGCGTGGGGACCGCAAGGGTTTTCCCACGGTAGACAACGAAGAGGCACCCGACTTGTGAGCGACGTCATCATCATTTGCAGCGTTTTCATCGGGCTCATGGTCATAGGTGTTCCAATCTATGCGGTTGTCGGGTTTAGCGTCGCCATCGCGCTGCATCTGGCCGACATTCCCCAAACCATGCTTGCCCAAACTGCTTTCACGGCATTGCAACCGTTCCCGCTGCTGTCGATACCGCTGTTCGTATTGGCTGGCCGCCTGATGGAAAAAGGAGGCATGGCGAACCATTTAATCAAGATAGCTACAAGTCTTGTCGGCGCTTACAAAGGCAGCCTTGGTCTCGTAACGGTGATAGCCTGCGCCTTTTTTGCCGCACTCAACGGATCGGGCCCAGCCACCACCGCTGCAGTCGGCAGTGTCACCATCCCAACCATGATTAAAGATGGCTACAGTCGCCGCTTTGCTGGTGCCGTTGCCGCCTCTGCAGGAGCTCTTGGCAGCCTGATTCCGCCCAGCAATCTGATGGTGATTTACGCACTGGTGGCAGAGGTCTCGATTCCGCGCATGTTTTTTGCAGGCATTATTCCCGGAATTGTGGTCACTGCACTGCTGCTTGTGACCACTTGGTTCATCGCTGCTCGAAACGGTTTTGGTGGTCGGGGAGCCGCCTTCGCCATCGGCCCTCTCCTTAAAGCAATGTGGGACGGCAAGTGGGCTATGGGGGCGCCGCTGGTCATCCTCGGTGGCATTTATGCCGGTGTATTTACACCGACCGAGGCGGCTGGCGTGGCGGTCGCGTACGCCTTATTTGTTGGGCTCTTTGTCTATAAGGAGCTCAACATGGAATCCATCGTCGAAGCACTTCGCTTCACGGCGCTGATCGCAGGACTGCTCGTGCTGATCACGCCGACCACCGCGTTTGGTCAAGTGCTGGCCCTGTACAACCTGCCAGAAAAGACCATCGAATTCATGGGACCGATCGTGCAGAACAAGTGGCTTTTCCTGCTGGTCGTAGGCACTTTTCTGATTTTAATCGGCACCTTCATGGAGTCCCTGGCCCAGATCGTGTTGTTTACACCTGTGCTGTTGCCAGCCGCGGTCGCAGCAGGTATCGACCCGATCACCTTTGGTATCTTTACAGTGCTTACCTGCGAGATTGGTTTCCTGACACCACCTGTTGGGGGCAACCTGTTCATCGGAGCACGGCTTGCCAAGGCAAGCATCGAGCAAATTTCAATTGCTGTAATACCATTTTGCCTCGCATACATCGCTGGCATGGTGTTCGTGGTCGCA
>JBIKRC010000139.1:0-5706 GCA_044349375.1 Limnohabitans sp. | reverse complement strand
CCAACAACACGCACTGCGATCTACAGGAAAAAGTATTGGCGAGTTGGACTTGTTGATTGGCTGTCACGCGCTGGCCTTGGACGCGGTTTGTGTGACCAACAACACGCGGGAGTTTGAGCGGATTGAGGGGTTGAAGTTGGAGAACTGGGTTCACCCATTGAGCGCGAAATGACACCTCAACAACTGCTTCAAGGTCTTTTGGAGGGCCCCGCGCCCTTACAACGCCGCGCCATGGCAAAAGCCATCACGCTGCTCGAATCCACCCGCATCGACCACCGCGCCTTGGCTGACGATCTGCTCACGGCCATGCTGCCGCACACAGGCAACTCGTTCCGCTTGGGCATCAGCGGCGTGCCGGGCGTGGGCAAGTCCACCTTCATCGAGGCGCTGGGTTTGTATTTGATCGGCCAAGGCCACCGCGTGGCGGTTTTGACCATCGATCCGTCTTCCACCGTGTCGGGTGGCTCCATCTTGGGTGACAAGACGCGCATGGAGTTGCTCAGCGTGCACGAGCGCGCCTACATCCGCCCCAGCCCCAGCAGCGGCACTTTGGGCGGCGTGGCCGAGAAAACTCGCGAGTCCATGTTGGTCTGCGAAGCTGCGGGTTACGACGTGGTGATCGTCGAGACGGTGGGCGTGGGCCAAAGCGAAACCGCTGTGGCCAACATGACCGACATGTTCGTGCTGATGCAGTTGCCCAATGCGGGCGACGATTTGCAGGCCATCAAAAAAGGCGTGATGGAGATCGCCGATTTGGTGGTCATCAACAAGGCCGACATCGATGCCATCGCCGCCACCCGCGCCGAGTTGCAAATCACCAGCGCCCTGCAACTGCTGGGCATGCACGGCGGCTCGGGCCACGCACATGCCGACACGACCCAGTGGCACCCCAAGGTGGTGCAGCTGAGCGCTTTGCTGGGCCAGGGTGTGGACAGTTTTTGGGCCGCGGTCAGCGAGTTTCGAAGCCTGCAAACCGCCAATGGCCGACTGACCCTGCGCCGCCAACAGCAAGCCCTGTCGTGGATGTGGGAACGCATCGATGCGGGGCTCAAACACAATTTTCGGGCGCAGCCGCGTGTGCAAACGCTGTTGCCCCAACTGAGCCAACAAGTCGCTTCTGGCCAGTTGGCCGCATCGACGGCTGCGCGCCAGTTGCTGGCCGCGCACGCGCATTCCCAACCCGTTCGCGCTGATGAGCGCCCCACCTGATTTTTGAGAGAGAGTAAGCATGCAAGACATCATTGAACAACTGGAAAAAAAGCGTGCTGCAGCCCGCTTGGGTGGCGGGCAAAAGCGCATTGATGCGCAGCACGCCAAAGGCAAACTCACAGCCCGAGAGCGCATCGAAGTCTTGCTGGACGAAGGCACCTTCGAAGAGTGGGACATGTTCGTGGAGCACCGCTGCACCGACTTCGGCATGCAAGACAACAAGATCCCCGGCGACGGCGTGGTCACCGGCTACGGCATGATCAACGGCCGTTTGGTGTTTGTGTACAGCCAGGACTTCACCGTGTATGGCGGCGCTTTGTCCGAGACACACGCCGAAAAAATTTGCAAGGTCATGGACCAGGCCATGAAGGTGGGCGCACCCGTGATCGGCTTGAACGATTCGGGCGGCGCCCGCATTCAAGAAGGTGTGGCATCGCTCGGCGGTTATGCCGATGTGTTTCAGCGCAACGTGATGGCCTCGGGCGTGGTGCCCCAGATCAGCATGATCATGGGCCCCTCGGCCGGTGGCGCGGTGTACTCGCCAGCACTGACCGACTTTATCTTCATGGTCAAGGACACGTCGTACATGTTTGTGACGGGCCCTGAAGTGGTGAAGACCGTGACCCACGAAGAAGTCACGGCCGAAGAATTGGGGGGTGCATTGACCCACACCACCAAGAGCGGCGTGGCCGACATGGCGTTTGAAAATGATGTGGAAGCGCTGCTCATGGTGCGCCGCCTGTACAACTACTTGCCGCTGAACAACCGCGAAAAAGCACCCGTTCGCAAGAGCGGCGACACCATCGACCGCATCGACATGAGCCTGGACACTTTGGTGCCCGAGAATCCCAACAAAGCCTATGACATGAAGGAGCTCATCCTCAAAACCGTGGATGACGGAGACTTCTTTGAGCTGCAGCTCGATTACGCCAAGAACATCCTGATCGGCTTTGCCCGCATCGATGGCCAAACCGTGGGCATTGTGGCCAACCAGCCTTTGGTGTTGGCGGGTTGTTTGGACATCAAAAGCTCGATCAAGGCGGCGCGCTTTGTGCGCTTTTGCGATGCGTTCAACATCCCCGTCATCACCTTTGTGGACGTGCCCGGCTTCATGCCTGGTACCAGCCAAGAATACGGCGGCATCATCAAGCATGGCGCCAAGTTGCTCTATGCGTATGCCGAGTGCACCGTGCCCAAAATCACCGTCATTACCCGCAAGGCTTACGGCGGCGCATACGACGTGATGGCCTCCAAGCACCTGCGCGGCGACGTGAACTTTGCCTGGCCCAATGCCGAGATTGCAGTGATGGGTGCCAAGGGCGCTGTGGAAATCATTTTCCGAGAAGACAAAGGCGACCCCGAAAAACTGGCCGCAAAAGAAGCCGAATACAAAGCCCGCTTTGCCAACCCGTTTGTGGCGGCGAACCGGGGTTACATCGACGACGTCATCATGCCGCACAACACCCGCAAACGCATTGCCCGCTCGCTGGTGATGCTCAAAGACAAGAAGATTGAAAACCCATGGCGCAAGCACGGGAACATTCCGCTTTGATGAGGTGCATTTGTCACTGCGGGGTGTGCCCGCAGTCCATGGATCCCGGGTCAAGCCCGGGATGACCGAGATAAAGGATTCAATATGTTCAAGAAAATTCTGATTGCCAACCGAGGCGAAATCGCCTGCCGTGTCATCGCCACCGCCCAGAAGATGGGCATTCAAACCGTGGCCGTTTACTCTGAAGCCGACAAAGAAGCGCGCCATGTTCAACTGGCCGATGAGGCCGTGCTGATTGGCCCGGCGGCCTCGCGCGAGTCCTATCTGGTGGCTGACAAAATCATCGCCGCGGCCAAAGCCACCGGCGCACAAGCCATTCACCCCGGCTACGGCTTCTTGAGCGAGAACGCCGAGTTCTCCAAGCGCTGCGAAGACGAAGGCATTGCCTTCATTGGGCCGCGTCACTTCTCAATTGCCGCCATGGGCGACAAAATCGAGTCCAAAAAATTGGCGGGCGCTGCGGGCGTGAATTGCATTCCCGGCGTGAACCATGCCATTGAGACGGCTGAAAAAGCGGTTGAAATTGCCAAGGGCATCGGCTACCCGGTGATGATCAAAGCCTCGGCTGGCGGCGGCGGTAAAGGCCTGCGCGTGGCCTTCAACGACAAGGAAGCGTTTGAAGGCTTTACGTCCTGCCGCAACGAAGCGCGCAACAGCTTTGGCGACGACCGTGTGTTCATTGAGAAGTTTGTGGAAGAGCCTCGCCACATCGAAATCCAAGTGCTGGGCGACAGCCACGGTAACGTGATTTATTTGAACGAGCGCGAGTGCTCGATCCAGCGCCGTCACCAAAAAGTGATTGAAGAAGCACCATCGCCTTTCATCTCTGATGCCACCCGCAAAGCCATGGGCGAGCAGGCGGTGCAACTGGCCAAGGCAGTGAAATACCAATCGGCCGGTACGGTCGAGTTTGTGGTCGGCAAAGACCAGAGCTTTTACTTTTTGGAGATGAACACCCGTTTGCAGGTGGAGCATCCCGTGACCGAAGCCATCACTGGACTCGACTTGGTGGAGCTGATGATCCGCGTGGCTGCGGGGGAGAAGCTGCCATTGGAACAAAAAGATGTTCAGCGCAATGGTTGGGCCATCGAGTGCCGGATCAACGCCGAAGATCCATTCCGCAATTTCTTGCCGTCTACTGGCCGTTTGGTGCGCTTTCAGACGCCCAAACAAACCATGTTCCAAGGCAACACCGCCAAGCTTTTCGGCGTGCGGGTGGACACGGGCGTACAAGACGGCGGCGAAATTCCGATGTTCTACGACTCGATGATCGCCAAGTTGATCGTGCACGGAAAAGACCGTAACGACGCAATTCACAAAATGCGCGAAGCCCTCAATGGTTTTGTGATTCGAGGCATCAGCACCAACATCCCTTTTCAGGCGGCTTTGCTGGCGCACCCGCGTTTTGTGTCGGGCGACTTCAACACCGGCTTCATTGCTGAGCAATACAGCCAAGGTTTTCGCGCCGAAGATGTGCCCCACGAAGACCACGACTTCTTGGCCGCCCTGGCGGCCTTCGTTCGTCGCAAGTCGCGCGAGCGTGCCGCGGGTTTGAGTGGTCAGTTGCCAGGATACGACGTGCAAGTGGGCCAAGACTACGCCGTGGTGGAACTGGGCAAAGCGGGCAACAACCGTTATGTGCCCGTGCATGTGGACGAGTTTGCGGGCAAGCACGGCGAAGCGCAGATCACAGTGAATGGCAAAACCTACGCCATCGCCAGCAACTCGCGCTTGAACGACATCCGCATCGAAGGCACTTGCAACGGCAAGCTGTTTACCGCGCAAATCGAGCGTGGTACCTTGAAGAACCCATTGGCTTTGCAAGTGCAGCACAACGGCACCCGCATCGAAGCGCTGGTGATGTCGCCCCGCATGGCCGAGCTGCACCAGCTCATGCCTTACAAGGCACCGCCAGACCTCAGCCGCTTTGTCTTGTCACCCATGCCTGGCCTCTTGGTCGACGTGGCCGTGTCGGTGGGTCAAAAGGTGCAAGCGGGCGAACGCGTGGCCGTGATCGAAGCCATGAAAATGGAAAACGTGCTCTTTGCGGCGCAAGACGGTGTGGTCAAAAAAGTGGTGGCCGCCAAGGGCGAGTCACTGACGGTGGATCAGATGATCGTGGAGTTCGAATAAATGTTGCGCCCCTTCAAAGTGCTGGGCGTCCAGCAAATTGCCATTGGCGGGCCTGACAAAGGTCGCTTGCAAAAGCTCTGGGTTGACATGTTCGGTCTGGAGGTGACCGGCACCTACAAAAGCGAACGCGAAAATGTGGACGAAGACATTTGCGCCATCGGCACCGGCCCCTTCAAGGTTGAGGTCGATTTGATGCAACCTCTGGACCCCGAAAAAAAGCCCGCCGTACACACCACGCCGCTCAACCACATCGGTTTGTGGATTGACGACTTGCCGGTGGCAGTGAATTGGCTCACGTCACAAGGTGTGCGCTTTGCGCCGGGCGGCATCCGCAAGGGCGCTGCTGGATTTGACATCACGTTTTTGCACCCCAAGGCGAATGAAGAATTCCCGATTGGCGGCGAGGGCGTGTTGATCGAGTTGGTGCAGGCGCCGGATGAAGTGGTGAAGGCTTTTGCGGCATTGGCGGCCAACGCGCATTGAGTTGTGTCGGACTAGCAGCCCCGACTTGACCTTCAAAAGCCCGTCAAGCGCCAGCTTGCCGGGCTTTTGCTTTGGCCAGCGCCGCTTCGATGATGGCGCGTTTTCGGTCCACTTCGGGCGCGTTGTCGGTGCCCTTGGTGTGCGTGGCCAAGTCGGCCAGCTTGTGCTCGGCTTTGACCACTTGTTGCTGTTGGTGGGCGGTCTCTTCGCGCACCAGGCGCTGCTGGCGTGAGGTGTAGCGCTTGCGTGCGGTGTGGGCTTGATCGGCAGACCAGGCAGCCCAGCCAGTCTCTGTGCCCGTCACGTTTTCCAGTGCAATGCAGTCCACC
>JBIKRC010000137.1:0-5742 GCA_044349375.1 Limnohabitans sp. | reverse complement strand
CCTCATGCAATCGTCTGCCTGGGGGTTTGACACCGAGTCCAAGCCCACTTTCAAGGTGGGCGAGCAGTCAGACGGGCCACACATCCTGCAGTTGTCCACCTCCGAGCGGGCCTGGGTTTTTCAGTTGCACGACCCGGAATGCAGCGCGGTTGCTGCGCAATTGTTGGCCTGCAAAGGCATTGTCAAAGCCGGTTTTGGTTTGGGCGACGACCGCAAGCGCATCGTGCACAAACTGGGCATCGATCCGCAGGGCATTCTGGAGCTCAACACCATTTTTCGCGAACGCGGTTACCGCAAGGACATGGGCGTCAAGGGCGCGGTGGCCGTGCTGTTCAATGAACGCTTCATCAAGTCCAAAAAAGCCGCCACCAGCAACTGGGCCAACGCCCAACTCAGTGAAGCGCAACTGGTGTACGCGGCCAACGACGCGTATGCCGCCATCCGGGTCTGGCAAGCGCTGGGGCTTTGAGGCGCAAGCTATAGATCCCCTGACGGGGATGCCGAACCAGAAGAAAACCCGCATTCTCCGTAGGTCGGGCCTTTAGGGTCCGACATGCATTCTTTTAGCGAAGCGACATGTGCCATCGGCAGCGGTGCTTCACCGCCATGTCGGACCTGAAGGTGCCGACCTACAAAGACCGACAACCATCGTCTCGCGAATCAACCGGTGTCAATTGGCCATCACCACAAACTGACCAAACCGCCGCCTTGCAAACGCCAGGCAGCGCTGGCCATGGCGCGGGCCTCCGCTTCGTCGTGGGTGACCAGCAAGGCGCGCATGCCGTGCTCGGCAATGTGGAGGGCAAATTCTTCGCGCAGACTCACTCGCAGCTCGGCGTCCAGCGCAGAAAAGGGCTCGTCCAGCAGCAGCGCCCGAGGCTGTGTGATCAGCGCCCGGCCTAGGGCCACGCGCTGCTGCTCGCCACCCGACAGCGTGTCCACCCGTTCGGCCCCCCGCCCTCCCAGCCCAAAGCGCTGCAGCAGCGCCTGAGCCTTCTCTCGCGCAGCAGCGCGGCCCATGCCTTGCTCCACCAGGCCGAAGGCCACGTTGTCCTGCAGGTTCAGGTGCGGGAACAACGCAAAATCCTGAAACATCAGGGCCAGGCGGCGTTTTTCAGGTGGCCAGTCGCTGATGTCCTGGCCATCGAGCCAGACGCTGCCCGACTCCGGTATCTCCAGACCCGCCACGATTTTGAGCAGCGTGCTCTTGCCGCTGCCCGAGGGGCCCAGCAAAGCCACGGTTTGGCCCGCTTCGATGCGCAGGTTCACAGCCTGCAGCAGGGTTTGGCGCTGGCCTTGGGGGCCGAGCCAATGGTGGGTGATGTGTCGCAGTTCAAGCATGGTTCAAATCGGGTGTGCAGGCCTTCAGGCCGCAGGGGTGGGAGAAGAGGACGCAGCGGCTCGGCCTTCGATCAACACAAACACCAGCAGCGCCAACACCATCAAGCTGGCCGACAGCACCAGCGCCGCATCCAGATTGCCCGCGCCAGGGCGCCCCAGGCGCTGGTAGATCAAGGTGCTCAAGGTCAGCCACTCGGGCCGCGAGAGCAGCAGCGAGACCGCAAACTCGCCCAGCATGGTGGCCGCGGCAAAGGCCATGCCCCGGCGCAAGGCCAAAGCCACCATGGGCAACGTGACGCGCCAAAACACCCGCAGCGGCCGTGCCCCCAAAGTGGCGGCGGCTTGGGCGTAGTGCTCGGGCAGGGCGTCAAGGGCTGCCGTCAGCGCCTTGGCCACAAACGGATAGGCCAGCAAAGCATAGGCCGCCACCAAGAGCGGCAAACTGGCCAACCATTGCGGGTACATCAGCAACAAACCAAAGGCCAGCGCCACGGGCGAGACCACCAAGGGCGCATAAGCACTGGCCCGCCAGGCCAGGCCCCAACGCGGCCAAGGCTTCAAGACATGCCCGGCCAGTGCATGCAGCAAACCCAAAGCCGTGGCCAGCACCAGCGCCATGCCAGTGAACTGCAAGGTGTTGCGCAAAGCCAGCCCAGTGTCAGGATCGGCCCACACCGCCGCGCCCTGCCCCCACACCGCCGAGTGCAAGCCCTGCGCCAACAGCGCCAACAGCGGCGCGCCGCACAACAAGCCCCAAATGCCCAATGCCAGCCCCCAAAGCGTCCAAATCCACTTGCCCGCCCCCCGCAAAGGACGGCGCGCCACCAGGGTGATGCGCGCCGGATGGGCCAGGCGGCGCTCCACCCAGGCGTAAGCCCAGGCCACGCCCCCGGTCAGCGCCAGCATGGCCACGGCCAAGGCCGCCGCCGGCCCCAGCGCCAGCTCGTGCGCGATCAGGGTGTAAATCTCCACCTCGACCGTGGCGAAGTGCTGCCCGCCCAACACCAGAGCCAAGCCAAAGCCGGTGAAGCAATACAAAAACACCAGGCACACCGCCGAGGCCAACCAAGGGGCCACCACCGGCCACTCGACCCGCCAAAACGCCCGCCATGGCGTGGCCCCCAAAGTGCGTGCCAGCGCCACCTGCTGTGCGCTGACCTGCGCCAAGCCGTCGCTGCCTGCGCGAACCACCAAACCCAGGTTAAAAAACAAGTTGCCCAGCAGCAGCAACCAGGGGCCATCTTGCACAGACACACCCGCTTGCGCCAAAGGCTCGCCCAGCCAACCGCGTGGCCCCCAAAGCGACAACACGCCCAGCGCCGCGACCAAGGTGGGCACCACAAAAGGCAGCAGCAAAGCGCGTTGCCACCACAGCCGCCCGGCAAATTCCAGGCGTGCCAGCACCCACGCCATGGGCAAACCCAGAACCATACAAGCCACACAGGTGGCCAAAGCCTGCACCAGCGTCCAGCCCACGCGCCACTGCAGGTGCGCATCGCGCCACCAAGGGTCGGTGTCGGCCAGCGCCAAGCCTGGCACCGGTTCACCCCACAAGCCTTCTGAGACCAAGCGCGCGACCGGCATCGCCAAGAACACCAAGGCAAACAGCAGCGGCACAGCCGCCAGCCAAAGGGCGTTGTGCCTTGAGCGCAGAACTGGCCGCTTTAGGGGATTCATCGCCAAGACCCTGGCCCCGTCACTTGAGCACCACCTGCGTCCAGCGCTGCTGCCAGCGGGCGGCCTGCGTGCTCAGGGTTTGCAGCGGCAATCGCTCAAAGTGGGTGGGCGCTTCGGCGTGTTGCATCACCGCGTCGAGCGGCACACCGGGCTGCACCGGGTACATCCACATGCTGGTTGGCAGCGCCTGCTGCACCGGCACAGAACGCAAAAACTCGATGAACTTCACGCCCGCCGTGCGTGCGGCTGGCGCAGCGCCCTTGAGCAAGGCCATCCCTTCCACCTGACGGAACACCCCGCCCGGCAAAAACAGATTGGCTGTGGGCGATGCGGCCAGTTTGTCCTTGCTGTAGAACACCTCGGCGGCAGGGCTGGATGCATAGCTGACCACCATGGGCCGAGTCCCACCGTTATGGCTGAACTCGGTGTAATACGCCTCGCTCCAGCCCTTGACCACCTTGACGCCGTTGCCGCGCATCTGGGCCCACCAGTCCCAAGCCGCCGCTTCGCCCAAGCCCGCCACCGTGGCCAGCAAAAACGCTTGGCCGGGGCTGGAGGTGGCCGGGTTGGGCACCACCAACAAATCGCGGTACGCCGGCAAGGCCAGTGCCTGCAGGTTTTGGGGCAAGGCCAGGCCTTTTTTCTGAAACCAGGCTTTGTCGATGTTCAGGCTCACAAAGCCCTGGGTCACCGGCACCACGCCACCGACCACGCCGCTGTCGGCAGTCGGCGCTGGCGCGTCATTTGGAGGAGCAGATCCCTCGGCCATGCCCGCCAGGGATTTGCTTTGAGCGGCCGCGCCGGGGTAGGTGTCGAGGATGCCACTGGCCAAGGCGCGGGGCAGCAAGGTGTTGTCGATGCCAAACACCACATCGGCCACGGGCGCGGCGCGGCTCAAGATCAACTTATTCAGCATCTCGCCCGCATCACCCCCTTTGGTGAGCTGCAGCTTCACGCCCGCATCTTTTTCAAACTGCGCCAGCAAGGGTTTGGGCAGGTCAAACGAACTGTGCGTCATGACGCGCAGCAGCGTTGGCGGCGGGCTTGGAGACTGTTTTGGGGGCGGGTTTTGTGCCAGCACCTGCCCTGCCGCAGCCCAGAGCATGGCGCTGCTCAGCACCCATGCCAGCCCGGTACCGGTCACCAAAAACCGCCTTTGCATCGCCAACCGCCTTTCGCTCAACAAGCCGCGACGGGCATGACATCAAAGCCGGTCAACGCACAAGAGCGATGGGGTGGCATTCGCATCACGCTCCCTACGCTGGCACAACCCAGATCAGGTGAGAGGGGTATGTCTCAGCCCAGGCCGCTCATGCGGCCAGGCACCCCCGGTGAAGTTGTCGATTGTAACGAGGGGGTACAAAGCGAGCCGCCCAAGTGACAGGCCCGCAGGCGGCGGGTGCCTAGAGTGCAGGACAGTTCAACCTTCGAAAGACCCGCCCATGTCAGCCGCCACCGCAACAGCCCCAACACCCACCCAAGACGACCCGGTGTGGCAAACCAAGGTGCACCTGGCCGCCGCTTTGCGCTTGGCGGTCCTGCACGACTTTGACGAAGGCATCGACAACCACTTCACCGTCGCTGTGCCGGGGCGTGAAGACCAATACCTGATCTCGCCCTTTGGCGTGCATTGGTCTGAGGCCCGTGCCAGCACCATGATGGTTTTCAACGAAGCGGGCGAAACCCTGGAGGGCACAGGCCTGGTGGAGTTGTCTGCGCAATCGATCCACGCCCCGGTGCACCGCCTCACGGGTGCCAAAGTGGTGCTGCACACCCACCAGCCTTGGGCGCTGGCTTTGAACATGCTGAAAGCCAACCGTTTGCTGCCCGCCACCCAGACTGCGGCCTTCTTTGACGGCACCATCGCTTACGACGACCATTACACCGGGCTGGCAGCAGACTTGTCTGAGGGTGAGCGTTTGTCGCAGCTCATGAGCGGTGGCAAAACCGTGCTGTTCATGAAAAACCATGGCGTGATGACCATTGGCGACACCGTGGCGCAAGCCTATCGGCGTTTGTACAAACTCGAAAAAGCCTGCCGCACCCAAGTGCTGGCCATGGGCACCGGCCAGCCCCTGAATGTGCTGACCGAATCGGTGATCCGGCGCATCAAAACCCCCAGCCCGCAAGACCGCCACCCCCGCAGCGAACGTGAGCGTCTGTTTTTTGAAGCCATGATGCGTGTGGTCGACCGGGTGAACCCCGGGTATGCCGATTGAATCTGTAGGCTATTAGAAACGCCCAAGCGGCCCCATCAACCGCCCACCTGCGTGCGCACGCGCTCACGCCACAAGGTGTATAAACCCGCGCCCACCACAAACAACGCGCCCCACCAAACATGGGGCCCAGGCCACTCTTGCCAAAACACCCAGCCGAACAAGGCGGCAAACAGCAGCTCGCTGTAATGGAAAGGCGCCACCACACCCACAGGTGCCAGACGCAAGGCCCGAAAGGTGCAACGCTGCCCCACCAACACCAAGACAGCCATCAACGCGATGATGGGCCACATGCCCGAGGCCACCTCCAAGGGCACAAAGAACAAACCCACCGCTCCGGCCAGGCCCATGGTCAGGTTCTGCCAGACCAACATCGACAGGTCGCTCTCGGTGGGCGAGAGCCAGCGCACACAGGTCATCGAAGCGGCATAAAAAAATGCGGCCACCAAAGCCAGCCCTGCCCCCAGGCCCAGCTCGCCGTCCATCGCCTGCGGCCCAACGATCAGGC
>JBIKRC010000136.1:0-5761 GCA_044349375.1 Limnohabitans sp. | reverse complement strand
CATGGTTTGTCTCCTGTTTGATGGGGTGTGAAAATCAAATCTTGGCCACCGAGGCCACCAGCAAAGCGGCGCGGCCTTCATCCATCGCCTGCAAACAGCGGGCGATGGCCGCAGGCAAATCTTCGGCACGGGTTACCCGCTCGCCGTGCGCACCAAAGGCTTGTGCCACTTGTTCAAACTGGCGCTTTTGTCCCTTCAGACGGGCTTGAAATTCGCCCGCCTTGGCCGCTGGCCCATCGGGGTGCACGCGCAGCACGGCTTCCTTGACGGCTTGCCAGCCGCCGTTGTCCAGCACCACGGTGAAGATGGTCAGGCCTTGCGCTTGCGCCACGGCATAAACCGAAGTGGGGGTCGAAAAATGGAAGCCGCCATCGCCTTCGATGTGCACCACCCGGTCCTTGGGCCGGGCCAGCTTGACGCCCAGCGCCATGCCGGCGCTGTAACCCAAACCACCCCCTGCGCCCCCTAAGAAGCTCATGGGGCGGGTGCGCGGTATTTGCTGCAGCACCGCAGGCGAATTGCGGATGGCTTCGTTGATGACCACATCGTCTGGGCGCAAGTGCAAGCCAATTTGGGCGCAGACCCAAGCCGGGTTGAGGGCGTCTTCTGTCCCCGGATTTTGTGCGGCGGCGGCCACACGTTCCAACCGCTGCTGGCGCTGCGTAGGCCAGCTGGCCATGCGGTGGGCCACCTTCTGGTGAAAAGCCTCGTCGGCCAGCGACAGCACCGCCTGGTGCAGGTCACGCAGCGCCTGCGCGCAGTCGGCAGGCCAGCGCACATCGCTGGCAAAACCCCAGGACGGAAAATCTTTTTTGATCGGGTCCACGTCGATGTGGACCCAACGGGTGTCATCGCAAGGTCGGGTTTGGTGGGGCAGCCAAGGCACGTCGATGTCCAGAAGCAAACCCCAATCGGTGTCGGGCAAAAGTGGCGTCGCGTCAAAACCAAAAAAACAGGGCGATTCGCGCGAGATGCACAACCAAGTGGGGCTGAACTCCACCACCCGGATGCCACACAACTCGGCAAAAGCCTCCAGCGCCTGCACCGCCTCGGGCTTGCGACCCAAATAGGAAGTGATGACCAAGGGGTTCTCGGCCGCCATCAACTCGCGGGCAATTTGCAGCGTGGCTTCAGCAGGCAAGGCGCCCATATGCACCGCGCCGTAGCGGGCGGCCGGGTAAGACTTGACCTGCTCGGGTGCCCAAGTTTCAGCCAGAGTCTCGCGCGGGAGTGTCATGTACACCGGACCTGCAGGCTCGGTGTGCATGACGCTGTGGGCACGGCGCACCACCTCTTTGGCCACCACGCCCGAAGGCAGGTTGTATTCCCACTTGACGTAAGGGCGCACCAGCGAGCCGATGTCAAACGGGTCTTGCACATAGTGCACATAGTTGTCACGGGCACCAAGCACCTCGCCATGCAAGGCATAAGGGGCTTTGCCCGCCATGAGGAGCACCGGCAAACGGGCGCGCATCAAGTTGTGCATGCCCATGGCCGCGTTGGCCGTGCCTGCGTCCACATGCACCATGACGCCCTGCCCCTGCCCCGTGACCGCAGCGTAACCACCCGCCATGTGAATGGCGACGTTCTCATGCGGGCACAGCACCACCTCGGGCATGGCCTGGCCCTCGGCTTGCAGGCGGGCCATCTCGTCGATCAAGGTCACATGGTCGGTGCCCAGGTTGGAAAACAAGTAGCGGATGCCGGTCTCTTGCAGACCTTCCAGGAAGTAACGAGCCGTTGTATGTTTTGTCTCAGGCGTGGTCGAATCGTTCATCGGCGAGGGTCAATCGTTGCAGGGCATGAACACATGCTTGGTTTCCATGAAGTCGTTCAGGCCTTCCACGCCATGCAAACGGCCAAAACCGCTTTGCCGGTAACCACCGGTCTCGATTTCGGCAAACAAGCGGTTGTGCGCATTCACCCACACATTGCCAAATTTGACGCGCCGGGTGATTTGACGGGCTGCCCGGTGGTCGGCGGTCCACACCGAAGCGGCCAGACCGTAGCGCGTCGCGTTGGCACGCTGCACCGCTTCGTCGTCTGAAGAGAAGGTCTCCAGGGTGATCATCGGGCCAAAAATTTCATCTTGCACAAAATGGCTGCTCAGGTCTTGCGTGGCCACGAGCGATGGCGTGATGAACGCGCCGCCGCGAGGCGTGTCAGCAGGCACATGCCCCGCCAGCAACACGCGGCAGTCTGTCGCAGCCGCGCGCACTTCTTCCAGCAAACGGGCCTGGTTGTGCTGGTCAATCAAGGGGCCCATGCCAGAGCTCGGTTGGTCACCTGGCCCCACTTTGACCTGGGCCAAAGCCTGTGCCAGTTGCACAGAAAAGTCAGCCGCCACCGATTCGTGCACCAGCACCCGGCTGATGGCGGTGCACATTTGCCCCGCCATGACACAAGCGCCGCCCACAATCCCGCGCACAGCAGCGCTCATGTGGGCATCGGCTCGCACAATGGCCGGCGCCTTGCCTCCCAACTCCAGCGACAGACGGGTCAGGTTTTTGGCAGTGGACAAGGCAATTTGCTTGCCCACATGGGTCGAGCCGGTGAAGCTGATGACATCCACCTCGGGGTGCGCGCACAGGTGTTGCGTGGCCACGATGTCTTGCTCAATGAAGGAGTTGATGACGCCTGCCGGAATGCGCTCATCGGCCACCAGACAGGCCATGACCTGGGTGTGCACCAGCGCAGTCTGGTGCGCCGCCTTGATGACCACGGTGCAACCAGCGGCCAGCGCCGGGGCCAAAGAGCGCACCAGCAAGGTCACTGGCGCATTCCAGGGCACGATGATGGCGGCCACGCCGATGGCCTCGCGCTCGATGTGGGAGTAAACATCGGGCTCCATTTCGATGACCCGGCCAAACAGGTTGCGCGCCAGCCCGGCGTAATAACGCAACTCGGAAATGCCGGCCATGACTTCGCCTTCGGCCTCGCGCTGCAACTTGCCGTTGAGCTGCACCAGCGTTTGCACCACTTGCGCCTTGTTGTGCTCCAAGCGATCGGCAAACAGGCGGAGCACGTCAGCGCGCAATTTGGGCTGCTGTGCCCAGGTGGTGGTCTCAAAGGCGGTGCGGGCGCAGGCGATGGCATGGTCCACCTCTTGCACGCTGGCGGCCACGAATTGGGCGGCTTTTTCGCCCGTGGCTGGATTCAAGGAGTCCCCGATGGTGTGAACGCCGCTGGGCTTGAGCCATTGGCCGTCAATGTAGTTGTGCGCGATGAGCATGTCAGGCGGTGCTGAGATGGTGCTGGCGGGTATTGAACAGGACAATGCAGACCCAAGGCTGTAACGCCAACGCCAAATGCTTAGCAAGTTAAGTAAATCAGGCTTTGATGCTAGCCGCTGTGACGCCTTCGGCCATTGGGTCAAACCCTGCGTCAGGTTTATTGAAAAAAGGCCAGCAAAACCGCTCAGAACCTTGGCCGCACCATCTGGCAGGTGCTGGGCAGGCGGGCCTGCTCGGCCTTGATTTGGCGCACGACTTTGAAACCGTAACCCGAGCCTTCCACGTCAAAAGGCACACCTGGTGTGCCCTGGCGGGCCATCACGCCCACGACCAGCGGCTGCTGAAACTGGTGGTCTTGCGCCCGCATGCTGCCGATTTGCCCTGCAATGCCAACGCGGGCTTTTTCCAGCTGCAAGGCCACCGCCACCGGGTCGGTGCCCCCGGCTTTTTCCACCGCCTGCGCCAGCGCCTCGATCATGAGCTGCATGCGCACATGGACATAGTCTTCGGACGGCTTGGGAAAGCGCTGACGGAACGACTTGTAAAACTGCGCACTGGCCTCGCCCGGCACATTGGGCAGCCAGTCAGCCACCGCAATCACACGCCCCAAACCGGCCTCCCCGATGGCGGCAGGCGCGCCCAAGGCGTTGCCATAAAAGGTATAGAACTTGCCTTCGTAACCGGCCTCGCGCGCGGACTTGACCAAGAGCGTCAGGTCATTGCCCCAGTTGCCCGTGATCACGGCCTGCGCGCCGCTGGCCTTGATCTTGGCAGCGTAGGGCAAAAAGTCTTTCACCCGACCCATGGGGTGAAGTTCGTCGCCCACGATCTGAACATCCGGGCGCTGCACGCCCAACTGCCGCCGGGCTTCGCGCAACACCGCCTGGCCAAAGCTGTAGTCCTGACCGATCAAATAGGCCGACTTGACGCTTTGGTCCTCGCGCAAGACCTGCATGAGCGCCGCCATGCGCATGTCGGCATGGGCATCGAAGCGGAAATGCCAGAAGCTGCATTTCTCATTGGTCAAAGCCGGGTCCACCGCCGAGTAATTGAGGAACAGCACGCGCCGGGTGGGTTCGCGCTCGTTGTGCTTGTTGATGGCGTCGATCAGGGCCGCCGCATTGGCCGACGAGTTGCCTTGCAAGACCACCTGTGCGCCGTCGTCGATGGCCGATTTGAGGGCCGACAAAGCCTCTTCACTTTGCCCTTTGCTGTCGTGGCGTGTCAACAACATGGGCCGCATGCCTTGTGCGGTGGGGACGCCGCCGCGGGCATTGACCCGCTCGACCGCCCAGGCGATGTTGCGCACGACCGCCTCACCCGTGTTGGCAAAGGGGCCGCTCAGGCCTTCGATCAGCGCCAGCCGAATGGGCGCAGGCGATTGGGCATGGACAGGCACCCAACACAAGGCAAAAGCCAAAATCACCCAAGTGCGTCGCGAGAAAAGAGGCAGGAAAAACATAAGCAGAGTAACGCCAGGCCGTGACCCATCGCGCGCAAGCAAAGGGGCGGAGTTTAACCAGCCAAGGCACGCATCATCGGGTTAACCCGCATTCAAACGGGGCTTACGCAGGGAACTCAAACGGGGGTGAGTTCCTGCAAGGGCCAGCGGGGCTTGACGTCAAAGCTGTAACGCGCTTCGGCGGTTTGCACCCCGGCTTGCAAACGCATGGCCGCGGCCATGGCGATCATGGCGCCGTTGTCGGTGCACAGATGCAGCTCCGGGTAGTGCACCCGCACTTGAGCTTTGGCGCAGGCGGCGTTCAGTTGGGCACGCAGCTCGCGGTTGGCCCCCACGCCCCCGGCCACCACAAGGCGCTTCATGCCGCTGGTCTTGAGCGCGGTCATCGATTTCTTGACCAGCACTTCCACAATCGCGGCTTGGGTCGATGCGGCCAGGTCGGCCCGCTCGGGCGCGCCTTCGGTGTGGGCGGCAGGGCCGATTTTTTGGCTTTGGGTGAGCACGGCCGTCTTGAGGCCTGCAAAGGAAAAGTCCAGATCGCCGCTGTGCAGCAGCGGTCGCGGTAGCTTGTAAGCGGCTGGGTTGCCCTGCTCGGCCAGACGCGCAAGGCCCGGGCCTCCGGGGTAAGGCAAACCCATTAGCTTGGCCGATTTGTCAAAGGCTTCGCCCGCAGCGTCGTCGATGGTTTCGCCCAGCAATTCATAGCGGCCCACGCCGTCCACCTGCATCAATTGGGTGTGCCCGCCAGAAACGAGCAAAGCGATGAAGGGGAATTCGGGCGGGTCGGCGCTCAAAAATGGCGAAAGCAAATGACCCTCCAGATGGTGCACGCCCAGCACCGGCTTGCCCAAAGACGCCGCCAGCGCACAGGCCACGCCCGAGCCCACCAGCAAAGCCCCGGCCAGCCCCGGCCCCCGGGTGTAGGACACCACATCAATATCGGCCAAAGTAGCCCCCGCCTCGGCCAGCACTTGGCGCGTGAGCGGCAACACCCGGCGGATGTGGTCGCGGCTGGCCAACTCGGGCACCACACCGCCGTAGGCCTGGTGCATCTCGATTTGGCTGA